>JBEKWX010000243.1:0-8593 GCA_049512675.1 Terriglobales bacterium
AACGCGGCGGTGCGGGAGGCCTTCAAGTCGAACCCGCTGCACGGCCCGGCATTTGATTCCATGGTGGACTTCACCGAGCACCGCGATTTTCTGGCCCGCACCAGCGCTACGTACAAATAGTTCCCCGCAAATTACCTTCCCGGTCCGCGAGCGACCCGAGCTATGTGGCTCCGCTCGCGGGCTGACTTTTGTCGGCGCCGGACTCAGCAGTTGGGCGTAAGTGATTGCAGCAGAACTGGTAGCGCTACCGGGAATCGAACCCGGGTTTGAAGATTGAGAATCTTCCGTCCTAACCCCTAGACGATAGCGCCACTCGGGTGGATCGCGATGAAATCCGATTATAACAAAAGCTCATTCGAGTACAGTCCGGTGGGTTTGAAGCGAACCACCGTTTCGCGGGGCGACTTCGCTCGCGAGAATTTCTCCGCAAAGCATTGTTAATCTTCAAGTTGCAGCGCCGGTTCGTGATTCTGAACAAACCTCCTTGACAACGGCAGGCCGAGGGTGAATACTTTTATTAGGCGAATAAAAAGCGAATACACAAAAATCTCGCCCGGGCTGATCCTGCCCTCGTGTTCCCTGACAATGTGAGAAAGTATGTCTGCCTTTCCGGTTTTTTCATCGGCGGCCATGAGCCGCCCTTTTATTTTTTCTCCGCGGTCTTCTCCGCGCTCGATCGCCGAGAAGGCCGCACAGAAGACCACGGAGATTTTGGCCCAGGTCGGCGCCCTCCCAAAGCTGGCTGCGGTCGTTCCCGCTTCGCGCCTCGATGTGCGTCCGGCGCCGGAAATGGTGTCGAGCGGCATTCCGCAACTGGACGCGCTGACCGGCGGCCTCGCTCGCGGTTGCCTCACGGAAATCTGCGGCGCGGCCTCATCGGGAAGAACCAGCGTGTTGCTTTTCGCGCTGGCCCGCGCCACCGAGCGCGGAGAAGTTTGCGCGCTGGTGGATTCGAGCGATGCCTTCGATCCGGCATCAGCGGCGGCGGCGGGCATGGAGATGAGCCGTTTGCTGTGGGTGCGCTGCGGAGAAAAATATCCATCGCGTAAGCATCGAAGTCTGCAACGCGGAAAATTGTCGAGAGGGAAAAATCCACAAACCCGGCGCTGGGAATCGCAACTGGAGCAAATGTTGAAAGTTACCGATCTGCTGCTGCAGAGCAACGGTTTCGGAATGATCGCTCTCGATCTCGGAGATGTTCCGGTGCGGAACGCGCGGCGAATTCCATTGGCCTCCTGGTTCCGCTTCCGCCGCGCGATCGAGCACACGCCAACGGCACTGCTGGTTCTGGAACAGCAGCCGATTGCAGGAAGTTGCTCGTCGATGCTGGTGAAGGTGTCGGGCAAAAAGCTGTCAGCTGTCAGCTCTCAGCTCTCAGGAAATCAACCGGCGCACGTGGAATTGTTGGATCAGTTCGAGATCAGAGCGGAATTGATGCGCTCACGGTTGGAAGGGACGTTGGAACGAAAGCCGACGCAATCGGTAGCGAATTTCAGCAGTCGAGCCGCATGGGCCGGATAATCATTCAGCTCTCAGTAAAGGAATTCACGATAAGAAGATCGCGTCTGAGAGCTGACAACTGAGAGCTGAGAGCTGCACTACCATGTTTGCCTGCATCTTCATCCCCGATTTTTCTGTGCAAGCGATCATTCGCTTTGAACCAGAGTTGCGCGCCCGCTCAGTCGCGGTGCTCACCGGACGGCCTCCGCTGGAGAAGGTGGTGGCGCTCAACGAAAGCGCGCGGCAAACCGCCGTGGAGATAGGCGCGACCAAATCGCAACTCGAAACATGGGAAAACCTGGTGCTGCGCACACGTTCGGAGTCGCAGGAGACGTCGGCACACGCTGCGCTGCTCGATTGTGCGCAATCGTTTTCCCCGGAAGTGGAAGACACCGCACCCGGCATCGTGCTTCTGAACCTGGCCGGGCTCGAACCGTTGCTAGGTCCGCTGCCGAAGATTGCCCGCGATTTGGCGCAGCGGGTTTCTCAGATGAGACTTGAGGCGAACATTGCTGCGGCCGCGAATCCGGATGCCGCCTTACTCGCAGCCCGCGGTTTTCCCGGCATGACTTTGATTCCTGAAGGGCGCGAAGCAGAGCGGCTCGGAGATCTTCCGGTGGATGTGTTGCTGGAAAGTTTTTCTTCCGGTTTTTCTTCCGATGCACAGGAGGCTGCACGCTGGGCAGAAACGTTTGATCGCTGGGGAATCCGCAAGCTGCGGGCGCTGGCGGCTCTTCCCGAAGTTCCGGTCAGCGAGCGCCTGGGGCAGCAGGGAATCCGTCTGCAACAACTGGCGCGGGGCGCGGCGTCGCGCAACTTGCGCGTGTTGGAACCCCGCCTGATTTTTGCCGAGAGTGTGGAACTGGAATATCCCATCGTGCTGCTGGAACCGCTGGCGTTTCTGCTGAACCGCATGCTGGAGCAAGTGTGCGCGCGATTGCGCGCGCGCGCACTTGCGGCGCAGGAGTTGCGTCTGAATCTGGAACTCGCGGCGACACAGCCGAACGGTTGCGCATCGTTCACCAGGGCACGCACCAAAACGTTCACTCGCACGTTGCGGTTGCCGGCACCCATGCTGGACGTGAAAATATTTCTTAAATTATTGCAGCTCGACTTGCAGGCGCATCCACCGGGAGCGCCCATCGTGAAGATTCATTTGTCAGCCGATCCGGCGCGCCCGCGGGCCTTGCAGAGTGGATTGTTTCAGCCGGTTTTTCCCGAGCCCGAAAAACTGGAGCTAACGCTGGCGCGCATTGCAGGCATAGTCGGCGAGGGAAGAGTGGGGTCGGTGGAGTTGCTGGATACACATCGCGAAGGCGCGTTTGCGTTGCGGCACTTCGCGCCCGGAGAGCCCTCGCCCGCAGAACCTGAAACTAAGCATGAAGTGAACCAGTCTGGAAATCGAAAGCAGGATAAGTCCATGCAAGAAAATGACAGCGCATGCCAAGTCGGAGAAAAGCTTGAGGAAAACGCAAAGGAAACAATGAGCGCCGTAATCGCTCTGCGTCTGTTTCGTCCGCCGCTCGGCGCGAGTGTCACTTTGCGCGAAGCGAAGCCGGTGCGCATGCGATGCCTCGAGCGCGAGGACATTGCCGGCGAGATCGTCTGGACCGCCGGCCCCTGGCGCTCTTCCGGCGACTGGTCGGAACAGGAAGGCTGGTCGCGCGAGGAGTGGGAAATCGCCGTCAGCAGTTGCCAGTTGCCAGTGTCCAGTTGCCAGTCTGATGAAAGAGAACCGACAACTGGCAACCGGCAACCGGCAACGGGACTCGTGTTGTATCGCTTAGTGCAGGACAAGCTAAGTGGAAACTGGTTCGTAGAAGGAATGTATGACTGAAAAAAGCTCTCAGCTCTCAGCTGTCAGCTCTCAGTTGGTTCTTGTAAGACTGCGAGCTGATAGCTGCGAGCTGAGAGGCTGATGTACGTTGAACTCCATTCGCGCTCCGCGTTCAGCTTCCTCGAAGGAGCTTCGATTCCCGAGGAACTGATCGCCGTGTGTGCGAACCTGGGAATGCCGGCAATGGCGTTACTCGATCGCGACGGAGTGTACGGCTCGCCGCGCTTCCATCTCGCCGCAAAAAGGGCGGGGATCAAGGCGCACATCGGGGCAGAAGTGACGTGCACTTCGTTTTCACCACGGAGACACCCTTCAGGCTGCGAGCTGCGAGCTGCGAGCTTCGAGCAAACTGGTTGCCCGCAACTCGCGGCTCGTAGCTCGCAGCCTCGTGGCGGATTTCGTCTTCCGCTGCTGGTTGCTTCGCGCGCTGGATATCAAAATCTCTGCCGCCTGCTTACAAAAATGAAATTGCGGGTTGGGCGCAAAGAAGGAGCCTGCGCGTCAGATCTCGATTTTATCGAGCATACCGACGGTTTGATTTGCCTCACCGGCGGAGAAGAAGGACCGTTGGCTGCGGCGCTCACGCAAGGTGGACCGCAAGCTGCATTCGATGCGGTGAAGCGGTTGACGGAAATTTTTGGCCGGGCCAGCCTTGGCCAGTCTAATGTTTACGTCGAATTGCAACGCCATTTTCATCGCGAAGAAGAGTACAGAAACCGGGTTGCGATCGAGATCGCGGAGTCTTTGCACGTGCCGCTACTCGCGACCAATGGCGTGAACTATGCCACGCCTCGGGAGCGCGAATTGGCGGATGCGTTCACCGCGCTCCAGCATCATCGCACGTTGGCCACTGCCGGACGCCTGCTGGCGCCGAACGCCGAGCGCTATCTCAAGTCTCCCGCAGCCATGCGAGCGCTTTTCGCGGATGTTCCGCAGGCCCTCGCAAACACAGTTGAACTTTCCTCACGGCTAGAATTCACGCTGAACGATTTGGGCTACGAGTTCCCGCGGTATCCCGTGCCGGAGGGAGAAACAATGATGTCGTTTCTGCGCGAGCGCACGCGGGAAGGAATGCAGAGCCGGTATGGGCGGGCGGATGCGGAGTTGAAGAAACGCGCGCGGCGGCAGATCGAACGCGAGTTGAGCTTGATCGAAAAGCTGAATCTCGCCGGATACTTCCTGATTCTCTGGGACCTGGTGCGCTTCTGCCGCGAACAGAACATTCTGGCGCAGGGCCGAGGATCGGCCGCCAACAGCGCAGTTTGTTATTCACTCGGCATCACGGCGGTGGATCCGATCAGCATGGAATTATTGTTTGAACGGTTTCTCTCCGAAGAGCGTGGCGAGTGGCCCGACATCGATCTCGACTTGCCCAGTGGCGACGAGCGCGAACGCGTGATCCAGTATGTCTATCAACGTTATGGACAGCGCGGAGCGGCCATGACCGCCAACGTGATCACGTATCGCAATCGCATGGCCGCGCGCGAAATGGGCAAGGCGATGGGATTCGACGAAGACACGCTGAAGCGAATTTCAGCGGCAGTAGCCACCTGGGAATTCAAGGACGAAAATGATGCGCTCGACCGCCGTCTGCGCGATGCCGGGCTCGATCTTACGCATCCGCGGATGCGCAAATATTTTGAGTTGTGTCTCGCGGCGCAGGATCTGCCGCGTCATTTAGGGCAGCACTCGGGCGGCATGGTCATTTGCGAAGGCCGTCTCGATTCCGTCGTCCCGCTGGAACCCGCTTCCATGCCGGGCCGTGTGGTCGTGCAGTGGGATAAAGAAGACTGCGCCGACATGGGCATCATCAAAGTCGATCTGCTGGGTCTCGGCATGATGGCGGCGCTGAAAGATTCTCTCGAACTGATCCGCAATCATTACCGCGATCCTGACAAAAACGAAGAAGTGGACCTGGCGCACCTTCCAGCGGACGATCCCCTCGTATATTCCACGCTGCAAAAAGCCGACACAGTAGGGATGTTCCAGGTCGAAAGCCGGGCGCAGATGGCGTGCCTGCCGCGTCTGAAACCGCAGAAATTTTACGACATCGTCGTGCAAGTGGCGATCATACGGCCGGGACCGATCGTGGGGAATATGGTCAATCCATTTCTCAAGCGGCGGCAAGGCAGAGAGGCAATCACGTATCCGCATCCGTCGCTCGAAACGGTGCTCGGCCGCACGCTGGGCGTGCCGCTGTTTCAGGAGCAGTTGCTGCGCATGGCCATGATCACCGCCAACTTTACGGGCGGCGAAGCGGAGGAGTTGCGCCGCGCCATGGGCTTCAAACGTTCCGAGGCAAGGATGAAAGTGATCGAAGAAAAACTGCGCGCCGGCATGACCCGCAACGGAATCCACGGCGAGACGCAGGAGCAGATCATCCAGTCGATTACTTCGTTTGCGCTTTATGGATTTCCGGAATCGCATGCCGCCAGCTTTGCCCTGATTGCGTATGCCAGCGCGTATTTGAAATGCCATTACCTGGCCGCGTTCACAGCGGCGCTTCTGAATAATCAGCCGATGGGTTTCTACCATCCCGCGACAATTGTGAAAGATGCGCAGCGCCACGGATTGAAGGTGCTGCCCATGGATGTAACGAGGTCGGATTGGAAGTGCAGTTTAGAAACAGTTGCCAGTTGCCAGCGGCCAGTCTAGTAAGAGCAATGCCTTGCCGGACTGCGGAAATCTTGCTGTGCGTCTTGGATTGAAATATGCGCGCGGATTGCGGGAGCCGGCGGGGCGGGCGCTGGTTCGGGAGCGCAGCCTGGCGCCGTTTGCTTCGATTCAGGATCTGGCTCGTCGCGTGCCCGAACTGCGCAAGGATGAGTTGGCGACGCTGGCGGAGATTGGGGCGCTGAATGCAATCGGGAATTCACCACAGAGTCACAGGGACACAGAGAAGAGCAATGGAAAGAATTTCTCTGTGTCTCTGTGTCTCGGTGGTGAAAGCGTCTTTCATCGCCGCGATGCACTTTGGCAGGTGGAGCGGGCGGTGCGCTGGTCGGGACCGTTGCTGGATGAACTGCCGGAAATCGACGGGAAATCTCCGCTGGCGGCCATGACGCAGGAAGAGCGGCTGGTGGCGGATTTTCGCGCTACCGGGCTGACGGTTGGGCCTCATCCCATGCAGTACCGCCGGGCAGAGATGAAAAAGATGGGCATCTATAGTGCAGCCGATCTGGCGCACCTGCCGAATGGACGCCGCTTGCGAATCGGCGGATGCGTGATTGCCCGCCAACGTCCGGGGACGGCCAAGGGGATGATGTTCATGAGTCTGGAAGATGAGACAGGGATCGCCAATGCGATTGTCGCTCCCGATCTGCTGCACAAGAATCGAGCGCTGCTGATTTCCGAGCGCTTTCTGATGATCGAGGGAATTCTGCAGAATCAGGATAACGTGATTCATATCCGTGCGGAAAAAGTTTCGCCGCTCCGCGTCACGCGAGCAGAAACGGTGTCGCACGATTTTCATTGAAGCGGGAAAGCCCAGCCCTTAGGCCGTCGAAAGCTTTCTGAGATTGTGCCGCAGCGATCGGCCTTCCGACAAACTGTAGAGTTCTTCCGCCAGATTTTTGGCGTGGTCGCCGACGCGCTCCAGCGCCTGGGCGGCGAGCAGGATGTCAAAATTCTTCTGGCCGCTCGGACTGTTGGGCTCGGCCAGATGGCGATGAAACAAGGAATGGCACAAGCGGTCCACTTCCGGATCGGATTGCAGGACGCTTTGCGCGTACGACAAGTCCCGCTTAATGAAGCCTTGATGAACCTGCTCCAGCATTGCGCACAGCAGAGAAGCCATCTCCATGAGCTGACGGGAATCCGCCGCCGGTAATTTTTCGCGGCGCGATTGCAGCTGCATGACCGCATTGTAGGCGAGGTCTCCGATGCGTTCGAGGTCGGTGATGAACTTCAAACATGCCAGCAACTCGCGCGCCTTGGTTTCCCCTACGCGCGTGATGGCTTCGGGCAGTTGCTCGTCAATCTGGCGTTCGATCTGATCGAGTTCTTTCTCGCAATCTTTGATCGCGAGAAATGCCAGACGCGAACCGTCCGCGAGATAATCCCTGACATTGAAGAGCGCGTCGCGGGCGATCAGGCAGCCCCGGACGACCATGGACGGGAGTTCATCTTCCGCAAAGTCCGGGTTGCGGGTGGCAGCGGGACGGGTGCGAGCTTCCGCCGCTCGGGATCGCGTCGAAGTCAAGCGCCGCTTCACTCGTCGAGCTGCGGACGGTTGTTTTCGAGTCATGGAAACTCGCGTCATTCGAGACCAGCTAGTATCTGTAAAGAAGCTAGCATAAAACGGGAATGTGAATGGAATGTAAATGGGATCGCTTTGCAGATGCGCGCTCCAGATTTTGTCATCCCGAACCGGATTTTCACCGCGGTTCTTCATGTACATTCATGACGATGGATCGTGGAACGATATGGCGCGTCTGGCTGCCGCTGCTTGTGGGCCTGTGGGCTTTCGGCGTTATATTTCAGTCCGCACCGGGGCCGCGCGGGCTGGCACGCTGGATCGGTCTGTTGCTCGGTTTGATCGGCCTCGGCGGCGTGATTTTCGCCCGCTACACGCTGGGCCGGTCCTTCTCCATCGCTCCTAAGGCGACAGCACTGGTTACCGGTGGCATCTACTCGCGGATCCGCAATCCTATTTATGTTTTCGGAATGTTTGCCGTGGTCGGGATGGTTCTCATGGTGGGGCGGCCTCGCTTGCTGGTCATTCTGGCGGTGCTGATTCCGTTGCAGATCATCCGCGCGCGCCGCGAAGCCGCCGTTCTGGAAGCGAAGTTCGGCGACGCCTATCGCGAATACCGCCAGCGCACATGGTTCTGACGCATGTTGTTTTGACGCATGTTCCGGTGAATCGGGAGTTCCTGACACCACAGGCCACTGCCGAGCTGCGCTCAGCCTGGACGGGCGAGGGCGCCCGTCCGTACACGAGAAAAGTGACGGTTGTAAAACATGGTTCCGGGAAGTAAACTCGTCATAATCTCTAACGGACACATTCCACGGGGTTTCCCCTTTCCCGCGCGCTGTGTTCCGGGCACAGAGCCTTGACCTAATTGTCACGAAATGAGGTGATGCCAATCACGGCAGAACTTCTCCTCGAGGCATCTAATTATTACAGCCGCAATTCCTGCGGTGTCCTGTGTTTGACAATCCGTTTACCACATAAAATTCGGAGGCAAGCCTATGAGTACAGTGATGGAACCGCCCAAGAAAGCCGGGGCGGACTACACCAATCAAATTCTTAAC
>JBEKWX010000244.1:0-5988 GCA_049512675.1 Terriglobales bacterium
TGAGAAAGAGACGGCGGCTGGCTACGAGGCGGAGTCCGCGCTGCGCGAGGCGCTGGTGGGCAACATGAACCAGGCAAAGCAGGGCGCCAAGGCGGCGCTCGCTCTCTCGACCGGTAGAGACGTTGAGGCGGTATCGGCCATCGCGCTGGCTCTGGCCGGCGATTCCGCTCAAGCCATGCGGATGGCGAGCGATCTGGCGAAGCGCTTCCCGGAAGACACTATCGTGCAGTTCGACTACCTGCCCATGATCCACGCGTCCGTTGCTATTCAAAGCGGCAGCGCCACCAAGGCAATCGAAGCGCTCGCTCCGACTGCTCCGTACGAGCTTGGTTCTCCTGCTCAGTCCGTGGCTATCGCTCTCTATTCCGTTTACCTGCGCGGCGAAGCTTATGTGGCAGCCCGCCAGGGCAGCGCGGCCACAGCCGAGTTCCAGAAAATTCTTAATCACCCCGGAGTGGTCGAGAACGAGCCGATCGGCGCATTGGCGCACTTGGGCCTGGGGCGGGCGTACGCCCTCTCTGGTGACGCCGCCAAGGCAAGAAGCGCATATCAAGACTTCCTGGCGCTCTGGAAAGACGCCGACCCCGATATCCCCATCCTGAAGCAAGCTAAGGCCGAGTACGCGAAGCTGCAGTAGCTGGAAAAAATCCTTCTTCTTCGCCTGCTGTTTACCGATAGTTGATGTAGCAGGCGTTTGCACGAACTGAGAATGCCGCCGGCCAGTTGTTGCCACGGAGAATTACGACAGTGTCTCTAATGCGCGCAAACCTGCCGCGTTCGCCGCCAGTGGAAAATGTCCAAAAGCCGCATCCCGCGCCGATTTGAACCCGGAATTAGAAATCCTAAGTTGACAGCAAGGCCTATAATAAAGTGAAGGTCATCATAAGAATAGTGTACGGCGCCCTGGCGAGATTCAAGTCCTGCGCCGAGGTATCGCGTGGTTGGAATCGCCCTTTCTTTTCAATGTAATACGGGCCATTTTTCGGTAAGTGATTTGGAATCTACACTTTGCCAAAGTGACGGCGCGTAAACCATTGGTTCTAAAGATAAAACCATAAGCTGATTTCCTGTAACCACTTTAGAATGAATACTTTGAGAGTAAGTTGTTTAAAATGAATACTTTGACCAAAAAAGGGGGGGGGAGGGGGGGGTACCCCCGAAGCACAACCACCGTCCCGAATCATGCGGCCCAGGAATCGGCCCGAAAGATTCAATCCAATCGAATTTCCGGTTCAGCATTCTAGCTGCTCACAACCGCTGCAAAGAACTTGATGCGCATCATCATCGCCGGAGGAGGCACAGGCGGACACGTTATTCCGGCGCTGGCCATTGCCCAACAGCTTAAGAAGCAGCTTGGCGCCGATGTGCTTTTCATCGGGACAGCGCGCGGCATTGAGACGCGGCTGGTGCCCCAGGCGGGCTTTCCGCTGGAGCTGATTCAGGTCGGCGCGCTGAAAAATGTCAGCCTGACGACGCGGGCAAAGACGATGTTTGACTTGCCGCGAGCGATCGCGGCTTCTTCCCGGATGCTCTCGGATTTCGATCCTGAGGTGGTGATTGGGGTCGGGGGTTACGCCTCGGGACCGGCGATGGTGGCCGCGATTCGCCGTCGTCTTCCGACGCTTGCTTTTGAACCGAACGTCGTGCCGGGATTTGCCAATCGAATGATCGCCCGCTGGGTTTCCGCCGCGGCGGTGCACTTTGAAGAAACGTGCCGGTATTTTCCCCACTGCAAAGTGACGGGCGTGCCGGTGCGCGCGGCTTTCTTTGATATTCTCGCGAAAACCGGAGGCGTACCCACTCTGCTGGTCTTTGGAGGCAGTCAGGGCGCGCGCGCCATCAATCAGGCAATGATCGAATCGCTCCCCGGTCTGCGTGCGAAGATTCCCGCGATCCACATCATTCATCAAACGGGCCAGCGCGACTATGACCATGTCCAAGCCGCGTATCGGCAGTCGGGAATCTCGGGCGAAGTCCACAAGTTCATTGACGATATGCCGGGCACGTTCAGCCGCGCCGATTTGCTCGTCTGCCGTTCGGGCGCAAGCACGGTTGGCGAGATTACAGCGGCAGGCAAGCCGGCAATTTTTGTTCCGTTTCCGGCTGCGGCCGATGATCATCAGAATGTAAACGCCCGGGCACTGGAACGCGCGGGCGCGGCGGTAGTAGTCGAAGAAAGCAATTTGGGTGCGGCTTACCTGGTCGATACGATTGCGGCTCTGATCGGCGATGCAAGACGGTTGCAGGGAATGTCCGAGGCGGCAAAATCGTTGGCGCATCCGAAAGCAGTCGAGGAAATCGCGGAGATGGTTAGAAAGCTTGCCGGCCTTGACCCGAACCTTTAACCGCAGAGGGCGCTGATCACGCAGAGAGAAGACTTGGGGGTGTTTCCCTGAGCTTCTCCGCGTTCTCTGCGATCTCCGCGGTTAGATGGTCTATCATCGATTTTCATGTTTGCCAAGATTCAGCGCATTCATTTCGTGGGTATCGGGGGCATCGGCATGAGCGGGATTGCCGAGGTGCTGCTGAATCTCGGCTACCAGATTTCCGGCTCCGACCTGAAAAATTCGGCGGTCACACAGCGACTTGCTGCTTTGGGCGCGGCCATTTTTGAGGGACACGCCGCCGCCAACATTGCCGGCTCGGACGTTGTGGTTACGAGTTCCGCAATCTCGGTCGAAAATCCCGAAGTTGCCGAAGCTCGTCGGTTGCATGTACCGGTGATTCAACGCGCCGAGATGCTCGCGGAGTTGATGCGGTTGAAGTACGGCATCGCGATTGCCGGCATGCATGGGAAGACCACTACGACTTCAATGGTCGCAACCGTGCTGGCCGCTGGCGGCCTCGATCCCACGGTCGTGGTTGGAGGACGCGTGGACGCGATGGGCTCGAATGCGCGGCTCGGTAAGTCGCAATATCTGGTTGCCGAGGCGGACGAAAGCGACCGGTCGTTCCTGAAGCTCTCGCCGATTCTTTCGGTGGTCACGAATATTGACCGCGAGCACATGGACTGCTACCGCGACATGCACGACGTGCGCCGTACGTTTCTCGAATTTATGGAGCGCGTTCCGTTTTATGGCATGGTCGTCGCCTGCAACGACGACGCGGTGCTGCGGCGCTTGTTGCCGCGCGTCCATCGCCGCGTGACAACGTATGGAACCAGCCGGGGGTCGGATTTCCTGATCCGTATGGGACCGCCGCCGGTTGGATCGTCGCCGATTAGATCATCGCCGATTAGATCGTCGCCGGTTAGATCGGCGCTGGCCGCCGGAGAGCACAGCCCGCTCATCCGCTTCAACGTGACTTACAAAGAGAAAGATCTCGGGGAGTTCACGCTGCACGTGCCGGGCACGCACAACGTGCTGAACGCGACGGCTGCCATTGCGGTGGGCATCGCGCTCGACATCCCCGTGGAGCAGATTCGCTCCGCGCTTGACGGTTTTCGCGGAGTGGATCGCCGCTTCCAGTTCAAAGGTGCGGCAGCGGGTGTCAGCGTGATTGACGATTACGGGCACCATCCGACGGAAATTCGGGCCACGCTGGCGGCCGCTCGCCAGTGCGGATTTCACCGCGTGCATGTGATCTTCCAGCCGCACCGCTTTACGCGCACCCGCGATCAGATGGATGAGTTTTCGACCGCCTTCGCCGCCGCCGACACGCTTTGCTTGCTAGACATTTATCCGGCCAGCGAGAAGCCGATCGAAGGCATTACGGCGGAGGCGCTTGCCAGCCGCATCGTTGGGGCAGGGAAGCAGAGCGTCGCGTATGCTCCTTCTTTTTCGGACGCAGTTGCCATTATCGCTAATCTTGTTCAACCGGACGACATGGTGCTGACCTTGGGAGCTGGCAGCGTCTCGCAACTGGGGGCGATGCTTTTGGAGAGGCTGGCGGCTGTAGCGAAAACAGAGTTGCCGGGGTAGAGACGCGGCCGCAGAGGGAGACGGGGCAAGCCCAGTCTCTACGGAAGAATTCCCATCACTGGCAGCGGTCGAGCTGCTCCACCCCGTCAAGCCAACACCGGGCTTGACGGGGGCCCCGGTGCGCTCGGCTTGGACGGGCGAGGGCGCCCGTCCCCACACGAGCATTTCCACATGAGCATTCTTGCGCTCGCGAACGAACCAACTTGGCACTGTCTCAATTCGCGAAAACCAGTTATAGTAATTTTGCTCAGCGGTTTTCTGTCGACAACTGACTCGAACGAGTGGCGCGGAAATCAAGTTCTACCGCGATACAGGAAGAATTGTATCCGCTTCCCGGCGAAGTTTCTCAGGCTTACGAGCGCGAGCCCTTCGACGACGCACGGCTCGTCGATCTGGAAGCGGAGCAGGAATCCCCATTTCTGCGCGGGCAAAAGCGCGTCTCTGTCCGGCGCGGATCGCTCCCCCAAAAGACTGCCAATCGGCTGCTGTGGGCGGGCGCGGCACTCATCGTTCTTACGATTCTGGGAGCTGCCGGCTTGGGCCTCTACCGCTACGGGAAGCACTCGTGGCGTTTTCGCATCGATTCGAGCGATCAGATCGAGGTCACCGGCGCCGAGCACGTCGCGCACGCGCAAATCATGGAGGTGATGGGCGGAGATATTGGCCGCAACATTTTTTTCGTCCCGCTCACTCAACGCAAGCAGCAACTGGAGCAGATTCCATGGGTGGAATCGGCGAGCGTGATGCGCTTTGTGCCGAATCGGCTGCGCATCGAGATTCACGAGCGGACGCCGGTTGCCTTTGCCCGTATCGGCGCGCACATTTCCCTGATCGACGCCGGCGGCACGCTGATGGAACTTGCTCCAGGCGGCAAGCATAAGTATTCGTTTTGCGTGATTGCGGGCATGAATGCTGGCGAGCCGCTCTCCACTCGCGCCGCGCGGATGAAGAATTACAACGAAATGGTTCGCGAACTTGATTCCAGCGGCGCCCATTATTCCCAGGAACTGAGCGAAGTGGATCTCAGCGATTCCGAGGACGTGAAGGTGCTGGCCGCCGATTCGAACGGCGAAGTGCTAGTGCATCTCGGCTCGGGGAATTATCTCCAGCGCTACAAAACCTACGTGACCCATGTGCAGCAGTGGCGGCAGCAGTTCGACAAGCTCGAATCAGTGGACTTGCGCTACGACGGCCAGATCATCGTGAATCCTGACCTCGAGGGGATAGCTCGGCAGCCGGCCTTGACGCCAGCAGCGGCCAAAGCGGCGATGGCAGCGGGAGTGAAAACCGCGGCGATCGTAAATTACGAGAAATATGTGACGCATTCCGTGCCGGCGACTCCGGCGAAGAAAGAAGCGAAGCCCAAGGCAAAAGCCCGGACGAAAGTCGCTGTTCACCATGCCCAAGCTAAACGTGCTCCGGCTAAACATGCTTCGGCTAAACCAGTGGCGGTTAAACAGGTTCCAGTTAATCAAGCGCCAGCTAGTCAGGCCGCGCTGAAGCCGGCGGAGAAAACGGCGACGGTCGCGGTCGCCAAGAATAGGGCGGCGCCGCATCCGGTTGCGTCCACGCCGTCCGCCGCCAGACAAAAGAAACCGAGCGCTGCCATCCCGAAGGAGACTCCGCGGAACTAGCGGGCATCACCATCATTATGCCGAGCCTTATTTATGTTGAATCATGAACCCAATTTCATCGCCGCCGTTGATGTAGGTAGCGCCAAGACTTCAGTTCTGGTGGCCGAGCTGAGCGAGAACGGATTGCGTTATCGCGGCCACGGGATCAGCGAATCGCGAGGCCTGCGCAAGGGCGTGATTACGGAACTCGACAAGGCCGTCAGCAGCATTCAGAAAGCGGTGGAGCATGCGGAAGACGTGGCCTGCATTCCGATCGAGCATGCGCTGGTGGGCATTGCGGGCGCGCACATTCGCGGAATGAACAGCCACGGTGGGATTACTTTCGGTGCGAGGTCGCGCGAAATCGGCCGTGAGGAAATCCGCCAGGCCGTGGACAAGGCTCGCACCGTGCCCTTGCCCGCCGATCGCGAAATCCTCCATTTGCTGCCGCAGGA
>JBEKWX010000245.1:0-5981 GCA_049512675.1 Terriglobales bacterium
CTGAACGGCGTGCCCTCGATCGTGATCGGCATTGTGGCCTACGGCCTCGTCGTGATGCGCCAGAAACACTTCTCGGCGCTGGCCGGTGGCGTGGCGCTGGCCATCATGATGATTCCGACCATTGCGCGAACCACGGAGCAGATGCTGCTGCTGGTGCCACAGGCGATTCGCGAAGCTGCCTACGGTCTGGGCGTTTCCCGCTGGCGCACCACGCTCTCAATTACGTTGCGCACGGCCACCTCCGGAGTCATCACCGGCGTCATGCTGGCCTTCGCCCGCGTAGCCGGTGAAACCGCGCCGCTGCTGTTCACCGCCTTCGGAAACCAGTTTTGGAATTGGAAGACGGACCAGCCGACCGCGGCCCTGTCGCTGCAAATCTTCACCTATGCCATCTCTCCCTTCGATGAATGGCACCGGCAGGCATGGGCAGGAGCGCTGGTTTTGATTATCCTGATCGTCGGCGCGGTCGCCGCGGTTCGCATCGCAGTAAAGCACGGAACTTTGGCAGGAGCATAATCAGCAGGAGCTTAACGATCCATGGGCGTCGGAATCACAGTCGAGCACCTGAATGCGTTTTACGCTAAGACTCAGGCATTGTTCGACGTCAACATCACGGTGCTCGCCAACCACGCGACCGCGCTCATCGGCCCTTCGGGCTGCGGGAAATCCACGTTCATTCGCTGTCTCAACCGCATGCACGAAACCATCCCCGAAGCGCGGGTCGAGGGCAAAGTGCGCATCGGTGACCTTAATGTTTATAACGGAACCTCGGCCACCCAGCTGCGCCGCCGCGTGGGCATGGTGTTTCAGAAGGCGAATCCATTCCCGACCATGTCCATCTATGACAACGTGGCCGCCGGTCTCAAACTCAACGGCTTTCGCAACCGCAAACAACTGGATGAGGTAGTCCATAAGTCTCTGCACGCCTCGGCGCTTTGGGACGAAGTAAAAGATCATCTCCACAAGAAGTCCGGAGCCAGCCTCTCCGGCGGTCAGCAGCAGCGCCTCTGCATCGCCCGAGCTCTGGCCGTTCAACCCGAAGTTCTGCTCATGGACGAACCCTGCTCGGCGCTCGATCCCATCTCCACCGGCAAGATCGAAGAATTGATTTTTCAATTAAAAGAGCAGTACACAATCGTGATTGTGACGCATAATATGCAGCAGGCAGCCCGCGTGGCGGAGTTCACCGGGTTTTTCCTGCTGGGCAAGATGATCGAGTTCGACAAAACGGAAAAGATATTCACCAATCCTTCCGACAAACGGACGGAAGATTACGTCACCGGCAGATTCGGATAGTAATGAGGTCAGAGGTGAGAAGTCAGATTGCAGAGGTGAAATCCGGGGCTACCGTTTGTGCGATGGCTTTTCACCTCTGCAATCTGACTTCTAACCTCTGACCTTACGATAGAGGGCTTCGGAATGATGCGCACGCGCTTTCAGCAGCAGATGGAGGATCTGCGGGAGAAACTCCTCCGCATGGGGGGGCTCGCGGAATTGGCGGTGGATCGCGCCACCCAAGCCTACACCGAACGCGATCTCACCCGCTGCCGGCTGGTCCTAGAAAACGAGAGCCTGATCAACGCGGCCGAGCGCGAGATCGATGAACTCGCCTTCGACATCCTCGCCACGCAGCAGCCGGCGGCCACGGACCTGCGCTTCATTCTCGCGGTGACCAAGATCAATGCCGACCTCGAACGCGTAGGCGATCAGGCGGTAAATATCGCCGAGCGCGTCATGGATTTAATTGACTTGCCCGCCGTCGAGTTGCCGGTCGATATAGCTCGCATGGCCACTGCCGTCAGCGCCATGGTGCGACGCGCCCTGGAGTCGTTCGTGGAAGGCAAAGCCGAACTGGCCCAGGCCGTGCTCGAGATGGATCACGTCGTCGACCGAATGCGCGACGAAGCTTTTATAATGCTCGTGCGAAAGATGAACGAAGAGCCGCAAGTGACTCAACAAGCGCTAGATGCACTCCTGGTAGCACGCAATCTAGAACGCGTAGCGGACCACGCCACCAACATTTCGGAGGACGTAATTTTCTGGGTCCTAGGAGCCGATGTCCGTCATCACGCGCAGGCAGCCTCAGCCGCTCCAAGACCGGAAAGACGCGAACAGTAAACAGATCGTGTGGTGACGGGGCTTTGCCCCGTCCAAGCCGAGCGCAGCTCGGCAGTCGTCAGGAGCGCAAGCAAGTAAGGATTCGCCCCAGTCGCCGCACCGCCGACCCTTCGCCACACATCCCTGCCTGCGATACACTGTTCCAGCCCATGAGCCAGAGAATCCGAGTTTTTGCCACCTGCGACATCGGAGACGCCCTCAACATTCTCCGCCAAAAGGGATACGACCTCGAAGTCTATCCCCAGCCCGAAGCTCCGCCGAAAAGCTTGATCGTCGAAAAGGTGAAGTCCGGCGTGGATGGCCTGATCACCACGCTGCGAGATCCAATCGATGCCGAGGTCTTCGCCGCCGGAGCAGGCACGCTCAAAGTGGTAGCGCAGTACGCCGTAGGATTCGACAACATCAACCGCGCCGATGCCAACCAGTACAAAGTCCCGTTCACGAATACCGCCGACGTCCTCACGGAAGCGACCGCCGAATTCGCCTTCTTCCTGATGGGGGCCCTAGCCCGCAAACTCTGGCCCGCGGAACATCTGACCCGCGAAAATCGCTGGGGCTACTGGCATCCCTACCTGCCGTTTCTGGGCGACGAAGTCACCGGAAAAACGGTAGCCGTAATCGGCACCGGACGCATCGGCCAAGCCTTCATCAAAAAGTGCGCGGGATTCGACATGAACATCCTGTGCTTCGATCCAGCGTATGAAAACCACGAATACATCAAGGCGATACAAGAAGTAAAAGACTTGCGCTTCCAGCGCGGCATCAGCCGCGAGCGAGCGACAATTCGCTACACGAGTCTGCACGAAGCGTTGCGCAGCGCGGATTTCATCAGCCTGCACGTCCCCCTGCTGCGCGAGGGCGAGAGCACGACGCCAACCTATCACCTGATCAACGAAACCACGCTGCGCATGATGAAGCCGACAGCCATGATCGTGAACACGTCGCGTGGTCCCGTGGTGGACGAAGTAGCCCTGGCGCGGGCCTTGCGCGAGAACTGGATCGCCGGCGCCGCGCTGGATGTTTACGCAACCGAGCCTCTGCCCGCCGATTCGCTGCTGCGCGATCCCGTGATCGCCGATCGCTGCCGCCTCCTGCCCCATTTCGCCAGCGCCGCGCGCATCACGCGCCTGTCATCCGACCCCAACAAAGGCATGGCCGGCCGCTGTGTGCAGGGATTGATTGACGTGCTGGAAGGGAACTACGGCGGCGACGTCACCAAGATGCCCTACGTGGTAAACAAAGAAGCCTTCAAGAAGTAGGAATTAGTTTGTGTGGGGACGGGCGCCCTCGCCCGTCCAAGCGGAGCGAAGCTCCGCAGGCTCTCTCCGGCGGGCGCGAAGATCGTCGGCGACCCTGTCCTCAGCGATGAACTCCCAGATGCTGGTGATATCCGACGCTGCCCCAGGGTGCAGCTCAAAGCCATGGTCGGCATCGTGTTCTTGTCGTCGCCCAATCCGACCTGCTACTCTCGCCATTCAGTAAGTCATGTTCTCCCACCGCACAAGCTGGCGCCGCACTCCGAACGCTCTAACGCGAGCGATCGAAGAAGCGCGCGCGTCGAGGCAGAAAATTCTGGATCTCACTGTCTCGAACCCGACCGAAGCCGGCGTCCGCCCCGATCCCGAAATCGTGCTCGCGGCGCTGGCGAATCCCGAAGCGATGCATTACGACCCCCAACCGCGGGGCCTCCTCGAAGCGCGTCAAGCCGTGTGCCACTACTATCGCGAGGCGCACGAAGTTTTCGATCTTGATCCTGAGCGCCTGATTCTGACCACCAGCACCAGCGAAGCCTACTCGTACGTCTTCCGCCTGCTCGCGAATCCCGGCGACGAGATCCTCGTACCCAAACCAAGCTACCCGCTGTTCGAGTTTCTCGCCGATCTAGCCGACGTCCAGCTAGTTCCGTATCCGCTCCTCTACGATCACGGATGGCAAATCGATTTCGATTCGCTCTACAAAGCAGCCACCGTGAGGTCGCGAGCCGTGATCCTGGTTCATCCCAACAACCCAACCGGCTCCTACGTTTCGGCTGCGGAAGCCCAGGCGCTCAATGCTTTCTGCCGCGACTACGGGCTGGCGCTGATCGTGGATGAAGTTTTTCTCGATTATGCGCACGACGGCGCAATGCGCAGCAGTTTCGTGACCAACGCCGACGCCCTCACGTTCACGCTCAGCGGAGTTTCCAAGATTTCCGCGCTCCCGCAGATGAAGCTAGCCTGGGTAGCCACCAGCGGTCCGGAAGAAACGGTCGCGGAAGCAGGCGCGCGCCTCGAAATCATCGCCGACACCTATCTCTCCATGAATGCTCCCGTCCAGCTCGCCGCCCCGGTGCTGCTCGATCAGCGCAAACAGGTCCAGCCCATTCTTCTCGACCGCGTGCGCGTGAATCTCGCGGAACTCGATGCCCAACTAGCCAGCCGTCCCTCCTGCGCAAGATTGCAAGTCGAAGGCGGATGGTACGTTGTGCTGCGGGTTCCAGCCCTTGAAAGTGACGAGGACCTCGCCATCGATCTCTTGCGCAAGATGGCTGTCATCGTGCACCCCGGCCACTTCTACGATTTTCCAAACGAAGGCCATCTAGTGCTGAGCCTGATCACCGAACCAGCCGATTTTCGCGAAGGTGTAGCGCGCCTGCTGCAGGTAATGGAGTAACGGGCGCCTCGCCCGTTCCGCCGGGCGGAGATGTCAACCACCCATCGATCGATTAAAATCAATGCTTTCCCCTGTGTTCCTCCGTGGTCCCTGTGGTGAAAAATTCCCCTCTTCCCACCGGGTGTACAATTCTCTTGTAAGGACCGCCGCTTCACGGGGCTCTACCCCAGCGTTCGAGGCTCGAAGATGAACGTTCACGTCAGTTACAAGGTCCACAAAACACCCGACATCGAAAAAGAAATCAGCCACCAGATCGAGAAAATCCAGAAGCGCCTGCACGTCTTCCGGCCCGAACTGGTTCACCTGAAAGCCGTCATCGAGCAGAATTCGGCGCGCGAGGGAACGCTCGTCTCCTTGAATCTGCGCTTGCCCTCCGGCCAACTTGCCGCCCAGGCAAAAGCTCCCAGCCCCACCTCGGCCATCAAGGCTGTCTTTGACGAACTCATCCAGCAGATCGGCCGGCATAAGGAACTGCTCCGCTCCAGCCATAAATGGCGTCGCTGGCGCGGAGGGCCACAGGAATCTCCCGAACCCGGCGTTCCCTTCGAGCAGACGCTGGCAGCCGTTCTGCCGCCCACCATTTCCGCCGACGACATCGGCTCCTATGTGAATGCCAATCTCTCGCGGCTCGAGCGCTTCGTCGACCGCGAACTCTATTTCCGCCGCGCCGACGAGGAGATTCTTGAGGACGGCCTCTCCACCTCCGAGGTCGTGAACGAGGTCATTGCCCGAGCTCTCGGCGACCACGACCGTCCGGAAAAATTGTCGCTCGAACCGTGGCTTTACCGCCTTGCCCTGCAAGCCATGAACGAGATGACGGCACGCCTCCACGAACTGGAGTCTCCCGTCTATCTCCATCTCGAAGACAGTCGCCGCCGGCAAAATGTCGAAGCCTCCGACGAACCCGGTCTCCAGTTCCATCAGCCCGACGAGGGCTGGACGCGCGAAAGCGCCATCCCCGATCGCCGCGTGTCCACTCCTGAACAGGCTGCCTACTCCGACGAAATGATCGCCTTGGTGCAAGCCGCCCTCCGCGGCGCCGACCGCACTGACCGCGAAACTTTTCTGCTCTACGGCATCGAGGGCTTTTCCCTCGTCGAAATTGCCGCTATCACCGGCCTGCATCCAGAGGCTGTGCGCGAGTCCGTTCAACGGGCGCGCGACTGCGTTCGCAACGCGCCTTCCATAGCTAGCGAATTCCACCAGGCACT
>JBEKWX010000246.1:0-5977 GCA_049512675.1 Terriglobales bacterium
ACCTTGCGTGGAAAGAGAAGTTTGGTGGATGGTACCGCAGCACTTTTGCTAGCCAGTTGCAGCAGGTAACCGACGAACTCGCGGCGCGTGGATTATCTGACGGCGAACTGAAAACGGCACTCACAGAGATGGGCATGAATCAAGGTTCCGATAAGATTGCGTTGATAGCTCAACGGCTGCGGCTTTTGGCATTGGCGTTAGACGAATAGGCCCCGTGGAGCAGGACGATTTCAATCTGTTCGAGCCCGCGTCACGACTGTATTCAAAATTGTATATACTAGCGGACTCTAGCCGTTACCAGCCATTGCGACGAAATCCCGTGCAACACGATGCAGCATAGCAAGTTGTAGCAATTTACTGTAGCTACCTAACAAATCCCGTAAGTCCTTTGTGTCCAATGCGTTGCTGCCTTACAAGCAGGAGGTCGCAGGTTCGAGTCCTGCACTGCCCACCACTTATTCTCATTGGTCTCAAGCGCGCCGCATAGACCCTTAAAGCCAAGGTGCCCATAACGATCGTGGCTATCTTGGCTTCGAGCGTTTGTACAACCCCCTGACGAAGTTGAACCAGCTCAATGGCACTACGGTACTACGTCGAATTACACGTATGACGCGGTTTAAGAACTGACGCAGGTGGTCCAAGGGGCTACGACCACGGAGAGTTACAGGTACAGCGGCGTGGACAATAGACTGAGTTTGCTGGGATCACTCATGAACTCAACTAACTCGTTTTGTGGAAATAAGCTCAGCTCCCGTGGACTCAATTTTTCAGGATTGGATCATTGCGCTCTGGTTCTCATGCTATTGGCCTGTGTCGGACTGGCGGGTTGCGGCGCGACGACTTCGTCGGGCTCGCCTTCTGGAAAAGGCTCCGTGCCGACGATCACTTCCTTTACGGCGGATCCGACAAGCATTAACTCCGGTACAGGCAGCACACTGAGTTGGGCGGCAGCAGGAGCGACGAGTATCGCCATCACGCCGGGGACATTCACGTCCACAGCGGCAAGCGGTTCAGTGAGCATGCGTCCAACGGCGACGACCACCTACACACTGACAGCAACCAACGCCGCTGGCTCAGCCACATCTACGCTAACCGTCACCGTAAACACGGTAAGCAAACCAACGATCAGCTCCTTCACAGCTAGCCCCACAAGCATTACTTCGGGTTCCAGCAGCACGCTGAGTTGGGCGACGACCGGGGCGACGAGTATTGGCATCACGCCGGGGACATTCACGTCCACAGCGGCAAGCGGTTCAACGAGCATGGGTCCAACGGCGACGACTACCTATACGCTGACAGCAACCAATGCCGCTGGCTCGACCACATCTACGCTAACCGTCACCGTAAACACGGCAAGCAAACCAACGATCAGCTCCTTCACAGCTAGCCCCACAAGTATTACTTCGGGTTCCAGCAGCACGCTGAGTTGGGCGACGACGGGAGCGGCGAGTATTGCCATCACGCCGGGGACATTCACATCCACAGCGGCAAGCGGTTCAACGAGCGTAAGCCCAACCGCGACGACCACCTACACTCTGACTGCGGCCAATGGCACTGGCTCGACCACATCCACGGCAAAAGTCACGGTAACAGCGCCCGGCAGTCCATTGGCGATAACGACCAGCTCGTGCCCCAGCGGAACTCAAGGCGCGGCGTATGCAGGCTGCACAATAGTCGCCAGCGGTGGCTCTCCCCCATATACCTATTCCGTAAACTCGAATTCCAGCTTTTCTCCGTTGCCTGAGGGAATGTCTCTCAATGCAGCTACGGGGTTCATCAGCAGTTCGCTAATCGGCGGACAAGGCACCTACACACCCGAATTTGTAGCTACGGACTCGGCAAGTGCGCAGGCGACTCAGAGCATCAACATCTCCATCAACGGCAACAACGCGTTCCTCGCAAATATCTTTCCGTCAACTTCTATTTTTCATCATCGAGTGGACGCAGCCACGACAAGCTTGCCCGTCGATACTTCTCCCGCAGCGCCTATGTACAGTGGCTATTTGTCGGCGACGGTAAAACCATTTTTCGGGAACAGCTCGTACGCCACCTTTCCGAATGGAATACCAGCCATTGAAGTTCCTTACAACCAGGCGGTCGTATCGGTTACAACCACCGTATATCAATCTTACTTTACCGCTGGTCCAATTCCAGCGAATGCACCGGTGGAAGGCACCAGCAACTCGACGGGAGATAGACACGTTCTCGTCTACTTGGAGGCCGGCGGTGGAAACGACCCTGCCCTTTACGAGATGTGGCAGGGAATATACGAAGGCGGTCCCTGGACCGATTCCTCGAACGCGCTTTGGCCCGATGTAACTACGAATAACCTGACACCGCAAGGCAATGGAACATCCGATGCCGCAGGACTTCCGGTGGCGCCGCTGCTCGCCAATGCCGACGAGGTAATCGGCGCCGGCACACCCAGCGCACCGACCGGTACCATTCAGCATCCCATTCGATTCACACTCAACCACATGTTGAACTACTGGGTCTGGCCTGCGACGCAAACCGCGGGAGTGGGGAGTTGCACGGCTACAGGAGGGGGTTCGATTCCCGTGGAATCGGAAATCTCCCAATCTTCTCCACCCGCAAGCTGCACCATGTCCGGAGCCGCTGGCGAGATCTATCGACTAAAGGCTTCCGTCGCGACTCCCTCTTGTGCCTCCACCAGTCCACAAGCGGCGATTATCATCACCGCCTTCCGAAACTATGGCATCATCCTGGCCGATAACGGAGACAGCGGAGGGCTAATCGGCACGCCCGACGCTCGCTGGAACGATACCGATCTTTCGTGCATTACAAGTCTCACCTTATCGGACTTCGAGCCTGTGAACGTCTCGAGCCTCATGGTCAGTAATGACAGCGGGGCCACCAGCCATTAGCCAAGCGTCCCGGCTGGTGCGCAATGCGTCCCACGGTGCGGTCTGAAACCCTGACCAGAGTCCATCGTGCCGCAGGTAAATTGGAGTTTTTCTTTCTAGGCTTGCTTTCGGGAAACGATAACCCACACCGTGCCCCGGCCCTCGCAGTAGCGGCAGCGCTCGTCCCCCATCAACTTTCCCGTTCCGCGGCATTCCAGGCAGTTGGCGATAAGGTGCAGTTCCTGCTGTGAACTCTCCGGGAGCTTGGTCGGGTCCTTGAATATTTCGGCATGATGTTGGCTGCGCAGCCAGAAGACCAGCTTACTCTCGAGGGTTTCGCGGTCTTTGATGCTGAGCTGTGCGCAGCGCTGCGTCCACCATTCATGAATGCAGCCGTAGCAAACCAGTTCGCCGGCATCGAAGAGTGCGCCGGGATCGGATCGGCGAAAGAATTTCTTACACCAGGAGCAGGGGACGACGCCCAGCAAGCCCAAGGCGTCCTTCAGTCGATCAAGGTCGACTTCGTGGCGGGCCACGACCTCCTCTACGCGTGATTCGGATGGTTCCGGCATGGTTTGCTTCCCGGCAAAAGTGTACACGTTCAGGATACACAATCCAGCGTCCGCCAGGAGCGACTCTGCGGCTGCAGGCGAGTGACCCGGGCTCGCGTCCACCCTGAACTCCAGGCGTGCGGCTCGCGCATCTCCGAAATAGCTAGCAGCAACCCATCCGCACTTCGCCGGTGGCGGTGAGCGGAGGACCGAAGCACTCCTGCGGCGCCGGGGCGCCATTCAGAGTCTTGATCCAACGTCGCACGGCATCGATTACGACGAGCACTACGCCCGCGATAAAGATGCTCATGAGGATCGAATCCAGGTAGCCGGTAAATACCTGGCCCGGCTTGGCGGTCAAGGGCCAGAAAATATTCTTGATCCCCAGCACTCCCGCCGTAACCGTAGTGACACCCACGAAGCACATCGGAACTCCCGTAATCCAGGCATATTTCTGCTTGCCCATATTAATGAGGAACGTAGTCACCACCGCCAGCGCGATGGTCGCCAGCAGCTGGTTCCCGGTGCCGAACAATGGCCATATCGTCGTAATATTTCCCGTATATATCAGATATCCCCAGCCCAGAACCACCACGGAGCTGGTGATCAGATTTCCGGGCCACCAGGCATTGTTGCCGAAGGGCTTGTGCACTTTGCCCATGAGTTCCTGCAGAACGTAGCGGGCCACGCGGGTTCCCGTGTCCACCGTAGTCAGGATGAACAGGGCTTCAAACATGATGGCGTAGTGGTACCAGTAACCCATCAGCCGATCCATCCCCGGCAGGCCGCGGAAGATTCCCGCCATGCCAACCGCCAGCGAAACCGCCCCTCCCGTGCGCCCCGCCAGTTTCTCCCCGACCTCTCGCGAGAACATGTCCAGATTGACCGTGCTCAGCCCCAGGTGGCTGAAGACCGCTGGCGTAGTGTTGATGGCAAAGTAATCGCCCGGATACATGGAACAGGCCGCAATCAAAGCCAGCACACCCACCAGCGACTCCGCCACCATGGCTCCATATCCGATGAAGCGAGCGTCAGTTTCCTTGTCCAGCATTTTCGGCGTGGTGCCGGACGACACCAGCGAGTGAAAGCCCGAGATCGCACCGCAAGCGATGGTCACAAAGAGAAATGGGTACAGAGGTCCTTTGATGATCGGTCCGCCACCGTGAACGAACTGCGTGAAGTTCGGAAATTGAATGTTGGGATGAACCACGAAAACTCCGATGACAAGGACGGCGATCGTGCCCAGCTTGACGTAGGTCGAAAGATAGTCGCGCGGTTCCAATACCAGCCAGACAGGCAAAACCGAAGCCACTAAGCCGTAAATCGCCATGAGGATGGTGATCTGATGGGGCGTGAAAGTAAGCGCCGCTGCCGCTCCGCTCTGCGCCACCCAGTGCCCGGCGATTACGGCGCTGAACAAAAGGACGACGCCAAAAATGCTGGGGCCGGTGACCGTGATTTTCCCGGCATGGCTCTTGAACATCCACAATCCCATGACGACTGCAATGGGGATGGTCATGCCGATGGTGAAGACTCCCCACGGGCTATTCGAGAGCGCATTGACCACCACAATGCCGAGGCCGGCAAGCGTGACCAAAAGGATAAAGAGCACCGCGATCATGGCCACCAGGCCGGCAAAGGGACTGATTTCGGTGCGGGCAACATCCGCTAACGAGCGGCCGCGGTGACGCACCGAAGCCACCAGCACCGTGAAATCCTGCACACATCCAGCCAGCACCCCGCCGATCAAAATCCAAAGAAAGCCCGGGGCAAACCCGAACTGTGCCGCCAGCGTGGGCCCCACCAGAGGCCCTGCTCCCGCGATCGCCGCGAAGTGATGTCCGAAGAGCACCCAGCGCGGCGAAGCGACATAGTTATGTCCGTCCGCATAAAGGTGCGCGGGAGTGGTGCGGCGGTCATCGAGCGCCAGCGCCTTCGCGGCGATGAACGCACTGTAATAACGGTAGCCGAGGGCGTAGACGCACAGCGCGCCCAACAAAATCGGAAAGGTATTCATCACTCGCTCCAGATCAACAAAAGTGGCCGATTCCCGCTCGCCCAATCTACAGCATCCTACACGCATTGTGGAAACTCGCACAACGGCTTCCGTGGCGCGCAACATGCGCTACAATGGCGGGCGTATTCCGGCAAAGGGCCCGGCAAGCCACGCGAAGATCGTGGAGCGACGGGCGTCCTCGCCCGTCCAGCCGAGCGCAGCTCGGCAGCTGTCGCTGACGCACCGAAAGGATCGAATATGGGCAATCCACGAGAAAAGCAAGCGGCAACTCAGGAACAACCCCTTGTCCGCTTTGGCCTGGGCCTGGCCAACTGGAGTGAGCGCTGGTTTCCGGATCCGCTGATTTTTGCCCTGCTGGGAATTGTGGTGGTTTTTGTTGTCGGCCTGTTGCTTCACCAGAGCCCAGCGAAACTCGCCATCCAGGGTGGCAAGAACTTCTGGGCTTTGGTGCCTTTCACCATGCAGATGGTGATGATCATCGTCGGTGGGTATGTCGTCGCCTCGACGCCGATCGTCTACCGCGCCATCCGAGCCTTAGCCGGAAT
>JBEKWX010000247.1:0-5974 GCA_049512675.1 Terriglobales bacterium
AGTTCCTTCTCCACCTCCCGCCTGAACACTTCCCTCGGCATAAAGCGGGCTTTGTGCACCCAGGGTGCACAATCGAAGTGCTGACCGTCCCGGCGCGCCAGCTTCGCCAACTCCCTTCCTTTTGTCCAACCGATTTCCTTGAGATCCTTCCTGACCTGCGGCGGCAGGTGCTCGTGGATGGACATCAGGTAGTATGCCTTCCTTCTCGATTCCGGGAACCGCCTCGCCAGGAACTCGTCAAACGAGCACAGGTTCTCCAGCCTCCAGTACTGTCCCGCTCGCACCTCGCACAGATACCGGCCGAGATCGACGAAGCGCGTGTCCCGCTCTGCCTCTTTCTGTCTTTCCCACGCCAGGATCTCGTCGATCTTGGTTAGAACAAACAGTGCGCGCTTGCGATTGAGCTTCGGCGGCATCGGCGGATACCTAGTAAATAAGTTCGTCAAACAGACCAAAATCGACTCCTGGCTTGCGCACAAGGCCGGCCTCGACCAAGTCACGCTTGTCGAGGCAGAGCCCGACGAAGGGGCAGGTGGTACACGGATTCTGCGGAAAGCGGATGCCACTGTGCGGCAAGAACAGCCCGGACTCGATCCGTCGAACTGTGTCTTCGACCAGAGTCGCGAACTCCTGCCGCTGCTCGTCCGAAATGGTGGCCCTGAGGTACTGAACCTCGACAAGACGCTTGCGCACGAAAACAACCTGCGCGACTTGGTCGATCCCCGTCATCCACGAATAGCAGACGAGTTGCGGATCAAGTGCGGAAATGCCGGCCGGCTCTTCTGGATATCGCGCCGAGGTTGTCTTCCATTCCAGAACGCAGGGCGTGCCGTCCAGTTCACCAATGGCGTCAACGTAAGCGACAAAACTGTTGCCGGAGGCCAAGGTGCGATTGAACTGGATCTGCTGGGTGGAACGAGGGCGGCGAATGCGAACACGGCCATTTTGAGCGAAGCGCTCCAGCAACTGGATGCCTTGTTGCAGCATGCGGTCCCAGGTGTCGTTGCCCGAGTAGGTCAGACCCATGTCCTTGCACACGCCCCACTGCTCGAACAGCACAGCCGCCGGGTCTTCACGGCGAAAAAGGGCGCCGACGGCCAGTTCGAAGGCTCGGCCGAAGAGCATGGCGGCGCGAGTGTCTTTCTCTTGCCAACCGTCGAGGTAGCGGTGCCGGTAACGGCGCGGGCAGCTAAGGTACTGGCTGATCTGGGTGTAGGAATAGGTCATCGGGACGCCTCCGCGGTGTTGGAGCGAGAAGCAGCCGAAACCGGATTTGCTGACAGTTCTTCCCACTGGCTGGCCGGTGCGAAGCCATCGAGGTTGATGAGCGAAATGCCGTTGACGACGGTGTGGCTGATCTTGACGACGCCGCGGAGTCCGGGCAAAGCCTTCTCGTCAACCTGTTCGTGGGCCAGAAGTTCCGGGTCGTAGAGGAAATCCCGCAGGAACCAGCCCAGCTTCCACATCGCTTTCTGGGTGCAGTAGAGACGACCGACAATGGGCTGCCCGGCCAGTGTCCGGGGTTCGAGGATGGAGAGTCGGAGGACGTAGAACGGCTTGTGGGCGTGCCAGCGGAACTGGGCGCCGTCGACGCGCACGAGGAATACTCCGTCGGGAATCTCCGGATGAGAATCGCGGGCAGTTTCGGCGAGGCCAGGTACTTGGCGTTTCATGCGATCACCTCCTGCTTCGGATGCGGGTAGCTGTTGAGTTGGCAGAGCAGGGCATTGCGGTCCTTATCGGCCCAGTCGGCGAGTTGCTGGACGAAGTTCGCGACCTGTTCCCTGCTGGCATCTCGGAGAGTTTTTGTGCCACAGAAATCGACGGCGTAGGCCTTTACGAGTTCGGGGTCGAGCTTGTGTTGGCGGATGATCTGGCACAGACGGTCGCGGACCTTAGGGCCACCGCCGTTCCCGTTTCTATTGGCGTTTTGTGGAGGAAGCTTTTCAACCGGATTCGGAGTCGTTCCGATTTCCTCGACCGAGCAGATGCCGATTCCATAGGCCTTGCGCAGGGCGCGATTGACGGCACGGGTCTCGGCCACACGCATCTCGGCACCTCGGACGAGCAAGGAAACATTGGACGGGTCGGCGTCGCCATAGCCGACAAAGCCGGAGGAGCCCTTGGAGGGAAAAACCGTTGCCTTGAGGACGAATCGATTTGCCGCCGAATCGCACAGCGAATCGACGGCTTCAACATGGATGCCGCTGCATCTCTTGCGACGCGCCAGTCCGAGGAGGCCGGTATGGGTGACATACCAGCAACTGTTGATAAATTGCAGTTCGCCGTTATTCAGCGAAAAATTGAAGTCGTTAGAGAGGTTTGCCAGCGACTTCGCGGCTCGAGTTGGCAATGTGCCACCCAATAGCTGCCGGGCGACTCGTAGGTTCTCGCGGAGTGGATTGTTCTTTTGGGGTTTGCGAGTAGCACGTTCTTGACTGTGTTTCATGAACCCTCCGGTTTGGTGTACACATAGTGATAACATACGATAACATATGATTTGACCACATGCAATCTAATTTCTGGTTGTCCCTTCGTTTCGGGCACGGCTATAGTCTTTTTGTGACAACGAAGAAGGGTTTCTTGGCGTTCCGAGTTTCACCGGACCTGAAGAACGAGATTCAGGGAATCGCAAACAGTGAAGCTAGGAGCATTTCGCAGGTTTGCGAACTGCTCCTGACTGAGGGTGTGCATACCTACAAGAAGGAGGGGCCCAAGTTCATGCAGCGACTGGTGGCGAAACAAAAGGCCAGGGTTAAAGATTCATAGCCTGGCCACGAGAGGTTCGCGCGTGCGGGCCTGGGCTTGTTGTGTGAAGAGACAAATGTCTCGTCGCGGACTTTGGCGAAGGTTCGGGCATGCCTCGGCCTCAGGAATCTGACGCGCTACGCTGCCCGAGTCCATGCTCTTGCCTCGGTGTTCGCAGCGTACGCTGCACCTTCGAAACGATTCCTATCCCTGTTTCCTCTTCATGACCGAAATCACCGTTTTTTTCTCGCAACACCCAGAAGTCGGATACGCCGTACTGAAAGAACCCGTATCATGCCTTAAGTTCACCTCCCTTAAGTAACCTATCCACAATTGACAAAAAGTGTCAGAGTCTTGTTGCTAGCCCCAATACATGGGGGTTTCATTTGATAGTCACAATTAGGAGTATATGACAAATACAAATTCCGCATTTCTCAATGGAGCGCTCTGCAACGATGCACCTGTCAGCGACGAGTCGGTGAGCGATTCGTTTGGGCGCAATCCGTCGGCTGGCGGCAACCCGCCTTCGATCTCTCAAGGGAAGCCTGTTTCAACGGGGTGTCAGGGAGGAGCAACGTCAGATGAATCGAAAAACGGACACGAGCCCGAGAGCGCAGCGTCGGGAGCGGAAAGCTCCACTCAGCAGCCCGAGGTCTCTTCGGAGGACACCAGTCTCTCGAAACCAGAACCAGCGTCGCCGCCAACTGCGCTTCAGAAAAAAAGCAAAAACGCGATTGCCTCTGCGAACACTTTTGTCGTAAAAGTAGACGCCTCTACCGGCACAATTAAGGTTAATGGCAATTTGCAAATATTTGGAACGAACGACAGAGACTCGACCCTCGCCCTTACAAACCAGGTTGCCGGTGTCGTACAGACCAACGCCGGCGGGTTGGATTCGCAGAATTTGGGTTGGGCCCTGACCACAATATACCGGATTGCTCCGCAGGACGAAATTGAAGGACTACTCTCCGCACAAATGGTTTGTGTTCACAGTTTGGCTATGCAATGTCTCAAGCGAGCGTCACGGGGAGACCGAACGACGGGCGGAATAGATGCCAACATCAATAGCGCCACGAAATTGTTGCGAACGTTCACGACGCAGATGGAGGCGCTGAACCGCCACCGCGGAAAGCTTGGCCAGCCGATGGTGGTGGGGAACGTCAATGTTAATGAGGGTGGTCAGGCGATCGTTGGACCTGTGAGCCATGACGGTCGTGGAAGGGCTCCCACGGAAAATGACCCAGACAAAGTCGAATGAGCAGACGCCGTCCCTTCGAAGGGGGTGGCTGAAAAATGGGAATACGCCAGGGGACCCGAACAGCGCTCCGAGGTGTAGAGCGAAGACGCGTCGTGGCACGGCATGTCAGTCGCCCGCCATGCGCAACGGCCGATGTCGGATGCACGGCGGCGCCAGTACGGGACCTCGTACCCCAGAGGGCTTGGCAAGATCGCGGCGCTCGCGTTGGAAGCACGGGCTGTACTCTTCAGAAGTTAGGGCAGAACAGAAACGCGTACGTGAGCTTCTCCGACAAAGTCGGGAGCTACTGAAGCAATTGTGACCGGGTATCGCGCGGTCTTGGTATCACCCCACACTCTTTGCACCCCCCGAAAGACCCCGGACCAGAAACTGAATCACCTCTCCCGAGAAAGATCCCAGGCAATGTTAAAGAGTGTTTCTCCTAGGGGAGGCCTTGATTCCTGCGATCGAGCAGCACGAGTGGTCCCGATCCCGCGGTGCATGGGGTTCATCCACATTTTTCGTGCAGCGCCTGGTCGTCAAGCAGAAGGCAACTTTATCGCGCTCTGGACCAGCTGGAGCGTCTACAGAGGCAGCGCCGAGGAGAAAACGTGCCGCTCAACGTCAGTTTGGGAAGAAGGAGGTAGGATTTTTGCCAAACAAAGCCAAGAAGTGCTTTGTTTTCAATCGACACGTAACAGTGAAGGTCGGTGTCCCGCTGGAAGATGCTGGCACTCTCGCATCCCGATAGGATTCATCGGGGCGATCGTGCATCACGCAGCTGAGTCATGAGCCGATTTCGCAGACTAAGTTCCACGCAGTTGCCCGCAGTTCGAAGTCAGCGGGGCGCACTGCCGTCTTGGTATAATATTTTGGGTCGGATGCCTTACGAGTAAACACTCCCCTCTACCACGAAGATCCGTACGTTGATCGGGATTAATAAACATGGCTGTACAAGCTCTGAGCAATCGCGCGCCCCTTTTTAACCGTGAAGCATCGTGGTTGAAATTCAATTGGCGCGTGCTCGAAGAAGCGGGGGATCTCCGCAATCCACTGCTCGAACGCGTGAAATTTCTGGCCATCTCCGCCAACAATCTGGATGAATTCTTTGAGGTCCGGGTCGGCGGCCTGTTGCAACAAATCGAAGACGGCCACAATTCGACGACCGCCGACGGGCTCACCTTGGTCGAGGAGCGGGAACTGATCAAAGACGCGACCCACGACTTCGTCGAAGAACAATATGCCTGCTGGAACGAGCGCCTGCGGCCGGAACTGACGGCGCAGGGCATTCGCGTGCTCGGCATCGACGAGCTGGATGAGGCGGCACTGGCGTTCGTGGACGACTACTGCGAACGGGAACTTGATCCGCTGCTCACTCCGGTCACGGTGGACCCGGCGCATCCCTTTCCTCGTGTGATCAACAAGGCGCTGTGCGTGGCGTTGTTGCTGCGCCGCCGCCGCCGCTCTTCCCTCACCTATACGGGAGTCGTAACTGTTCCCCGGGCGCTGCCGCGCTTGGTCCGTCTGCCGTCCCAGGGGACCATCGACTTCATTTTTCTTGCCGACCTGGTCGTCCGTCATGCCGTGAAGATGTATCAGGGCTACGACATTATTTCTTCGGCTGCCTTCCGCGTCACCCGCAACAGCAACCTCTATTTGCAGGAAGAAGAATCGCGCAATCTCCTGGAAACTGTGCGCGCGGAATTGCACAACCGGCGCAAGGGAGACGCGGTGCGAATGGAGATCGAGTCCGATGCCGACCCCGAGATTATCGAGCGCCTGGGCACGGTGTTCGAGCTTGATCGCTGGCAGATTTTCCCGGTGAACGGGCCAGTGAATCTTTCCCGGCTGTTCAACATTTATGACGGAGCAGATCGGCCGGATTTGAAGTACCGCCCCTATGTGCCTCGGGAGTTGCATTTGACCGCGAAGTCCCATGATCTGTTCGAGGAGCTGCGCCGCCACGACATTCTATTGCACCATGTCTAC
>JBEKWX010000248.1:0-5968 GCA_049512675.1 Terriglobales bacterium
TAATGATCCCGCCGCGGGTGGTATCGGCTTCTTCTACCCGACGGACCAGGATGCGGTCATGCAGCGGGGTGAATTTGGTTGCCATAGTTGCGTACTCCTTTCAAGAGTGGTTTTTTGGATAGCTTATATTCGAATTTTCGCGATTTGACCCGAGAGCCGGGAGTGTTAGCACTTGAACGCCACGAGTGCTAATTATAGGGATGTGAGTGGGCGGTTGTCAAGCGCCCAATTGGTAAGACAGCTAAGTAGCTTATTAATCAATATATTGGCAGAACACCCGTGCCTTGTCCTTGGTCGTTCTTATCAAGGGTGGGATTCCACGGGCGCGTGCCGCTCGGGCTTCTTTGATCTCGCTGGAAGACGCCTGAGCTTCCGCGGCGAGCCAGGTTCCTTGCGGTTTCCACCGAGATTCTCGCACCCCTTATACGCACTGACGACACGAGTGCGTCTCGCGTATACTCCAGGCGCTTAAGGCCTAGCTGAAATTTGCTGCAAGTTCTTGAACGAGCTCTCCTAGACTGTAAGTCCCGCGAGGTTATCCATGACGGCAAGGGACACAGCAAGTAGGCGGTTTTCCATCAGCGCGATGATTCGTTGGACGACACTGCTCGCCACACTTTGCATCTTCTCAACGTCATCGCCAGGGCAAACAACCGACTCCGTAATTGCTCCCGTCGATCCCGCCGTCCGCGTGACGTTGCAGGGCCAGCGCGCACCGTGGGCGCTGCCGCAAAATAGTCAGGGACCGGTGCCGGGCTACACCATGCTCGAGCACTTGACTTTGGTTCTCAAGCGCTCGCCGCAACGGCAGAAAGCCTTCGAGCAGCTCCTGGAGGAGCTGCAGGATCCGGCTTCGCCCAACTACCATCGCTTTCTAACGCCGGTTCAGGTCGGAGAAAGATTCGGCGCCTCCGAGCACGATATCGATGCTATTTCACAGTGGCTCCGCAGCCAGGGCTTACGCGTCAACTCCGTCGCCAACGGCCGCATGATGATTGACTTCGGCGGCAATGCCTCGGTGGTCAGCGCTGCCTTTGCTACTGAGATGCGCTACTACCTCGTCAACGGCGAGCGGCGCGTGGCGACGGCAGGCGATCCCCAGATTCCGACAGCCTTAGCCGGAATCATTCATTCCGTCAGCGGTCTGAATACCGTCGATGACCATCCCTACCACGGCGCGGGGCAGGCGCACGTTCCCGCGCAGGGTGCAGGCTCGGACTTGCCAACGCTTTCAATTTGCAACGGCGAGAGCTGCAGCTACTTCATCACTCCTGACGATTTTGCCGTCATCTACGATGTGAACAACCTCTACCTCGGCCTGGGGCAGACGATTGCCATCATTGGCAGAGCGAGGGTCTATCTCCCCGACCTGCAAAACTTCGAGTCTCTAACAGGAATCACGTTTCCAGATCCGACGGTCATCGTGCCATCGAATGGACAGGATCCGGGGCCTCCCGCAGGCACGGGCGGTACAGCGTCTGGCGACCAGGTCGAGGCTACGATCGACGTGATGCGTGCCGCCAGCGTCGCGCCCGGCGCAAGCATCGATCTGGTCGTCAGTGCGGATGACGATGCAATCGGATTGAACGGCATCCGGGTCGCCGCCGCGTATGTCGTCGATACTAACCCCCTGCCCGCCCAGATCATGAACATCAGCTTCGGAGCCTGCGAAGCAGATCGGAACCTTTCGGACGTGCAGTTCTGGGACAACCTATTCAGTCAGGGAGCGGCAGAAGGCATCTCGACGTTTGTGTCTTCCGGAGACTCGGGCGCCGCCGGCTGCGATACCTACTTTCAGACTCCACCGGCTACCCAGATCGCCAGCCCCAATTACATTTGCGCTTCGAGTTACTCCACCTGCGTCGGTGGAACCGAGTTTGCCGATACAGCCGATCCGAACCAATATTGGAGCCAGTCGAATTCCAGCTATCTGGAATCGGCGTTGATGTACATCCCTGAAGGCGGGTGGAATGAGCCCTTGAACAGTGACGGTGCCACGCAAGCGGCTTCCTCAGGCGGCGGCTACAGTTCCTATATTCCGACGCCTTCCTGGCAAACGGGACCTGGTGTTCCGGGGACCGAGGGGCGCTACACACCCGATATCGCGTTCAGCGCCTCCGGCCATGACGGGTATTTCGGATGTCTGGCGGCATCAACTGGCCCACACCCCGGCAATTGCGTAGTGCAGGACGACGAGTTCTACTTCGAATATTTCTTCGGAACCTCCGCGGCCGCGCCTGACATGGCCGGCATTACCGCTCTGCTCAACCAGAAATTAGGCGGGCCTCAGGGAGAACTCAACCAGCGCCTCTATCAACTCGCAGCCAATCCCGCAAACGCGGTTTTTCATGATGTAACCGTGGCTACAAGCGACGTCAGCGATTGTGTGGTGACCACGCCCAGCATGTGCAACAACAGTACGCCTTCACCGACTGGGCTGACGGGCGGTCTCTCCGGGTACTTGGTGACTGCGGGGTACGACGAAGTCACGGGCCTCGGCTCGATCGATGTCACGAATTTCCTGGCCATCTACACTCCACCGACCTTTAGCTGGGTTAACACCGGCAGCACTTCCGCGACAGCGCTATCGGGGCAATCCGCCACCTACACCTTCACTGCGACACCGACTGGGGAGGCGGTCACAACCTTCGCCGCCAACGTTACTCTCTCCTGCGGCAGCCTTCCGGATGCCACCGTCGTCTGCAACTTTAATCCAACGCAGATCGCCGCCGGCGCCGGCTCGACTAACGTGACCCTCACCATTACCACCACCGGCCCTAACGCGAACACAGCAAACATTCGCCAGCACATGAGCAAGAATCGTTCCCCGCTGTTGCCGCTGACACTGCCACTGGCGGGCATCGTGCTGATCGGTTTCGCGGGACGCAAAATGTCGAGGTGTTCAGCGATTGCCGGCCTCTCTGTCTCATTGGCGCTCCTCGGTCTTCTGGTTGCCTGTGGAAGCGGAAGCGGCAACAGCGGCCCGCCCCCCGTGAGCGTTACTGTAAATCCGGGAGTACCCGCGAGTGTGTTCCCGAATGATGCAGCCGACGCCTGGCCGGCTCAAACGGCGCAGTTTACGGCCACGGTCAGCAATACCAGCAATACGGCTGTGACTTGGGCGGTGACCACACCGAACGGGGGAACGATCGATGCGAACGGTCTCTACACGGCACCCACCGTGGCTGCTCATCTTCCGACAAGCGCGACCATCACGGCGACTTCCCAAGCCGATCCGACCAAGTCAGGATCGGGACAGGAAACTCTCAAACCTGCGACCGTTCCCGGGACGTACCCCAACATCGCGGTGACGGCGACCGAGAGCACAACGGTGCTCTCGCTTCCGGTGACGCTGACCGTGAAGTAGGTTGACTTTAGGAGAGGTGTTGCCGGAGTTTCCGGATTCATCACAAACGCGGGGTGATCGCTTCCACCTTTCCTAAGCGACGATCTCGCCGCGACTGCCAACTTGCCCAACTCCCGGCAGAGTTGACGGTCCTCCGTCAAGTTTGGCGGCTGCGGACCGGATCAATGCTGCAAACGGTGAGCTTCAGACCCGAAATGGAACGGCAGTCGCCATGCAACCATAATGGCCATCACTTTCCGAAGCGGGCGGTCGGGCCAGCCACTGGATTCAAATATTGATGCATGTCAATGGCTGCTCGCCACCTGACGCCGCGCGTTTCTGCGAGGAGATGAAGGAGCGCCAATGAGCATGTCCGGCTTGCGCTGCGTTGAGAGCTGTCTTAATTGCCATCTGCGTTCCAGCAATTTTTTCTGCGACCTCTCGCCGGAGTCGATTGAGGCTTTCAACAGAATCAAACACGCCGCGGTTTTTCCTGAGCACGCGGTGGTTCTGGTCGAGGGACAAAATCCCTGGGGAATTTTCATCCTCTGTCAGGGACGGGTTAAGCTTTCCACCACCTCGCGCGAGGGCAAGACGTTGATTGTGCGTATCGCGGAAGCCGGTGAAGTTCTGGGCTTGCACGCGGTGGTTACCGGCGGGCGGTACGAGTTGACGGTTGAAACCATGCAGCCCTGCCAGCTGAACTTTGTGGGGCGCGAAGACATGCTGCACTTCCTCAAAGGGCACGCTGACGCCGCTCTTCGCGCTATACAGCATCTTGCGCGAGACTGTTCGGACTCGTATGGCGTGGTGCGCACGATCGGGCTGTCACACTCGGTGTCAGAGAGGTTCGCCAGATTCCTGCTCGAAACCGCCGCCGATGGCGAGGTCAGCAACGGAAAGGTGCGCGTCCGGCTGGCCATGACCCATGAAGAAATCTCGCAACTCGTCGGCACCAGCCGCGAAACCATCACCCGTCTGCTCTCGGAGTTCAGGAGAAATGCGATGGCGGAACTAAAGGGCTCGACCTTGATTATCCATAACCGCCCGGCGCTGAAGAACCTGGTCAGAGCTTAGGGGGGCCCCGGAGCTACGAGCAGCGAACAGCGCCAGGCGCCCGCGCCTGTAGGGATCGGAACCCTCGCCAGCTGTCCTGCTAAGAGCCGCAATTCACTTCTCGAAAACTGTTAGGATGCTTCCCAAGCGTGCCTAACCTAATCAGGGTTGCTGTTTTCAAGCCGATACGCGAGCGCCTCTTCCATTCCTTCGCCCTGGGTGCGTTCGTGCTGCTTTTGCTGGCGGCGAAGTTATCGGCTGCAACTGCCGCGCACTGGATTGTCGGCTACCAACCCGCTCGGCTGGTCAACGGAACGCCGGTGCTCTTCCGCGTCACTACGCCGGCGCCGGTGCGAACGCTTTCGGGGAATTGGCTTGGCCACGAGATCGAGTTCAGCTTCGACGCGAGCAGCAAATCATGGTTCGCGCTCGCCGGGATCAGTCTCGAAACCAAGCGGGGAGATTATCCTATTCAACTTCACGCCGAAACCTCCGCCGGAGAAGCGATCTCATTCGAAAAAACATTTTGGGTGCAACGCCAGCGCTATCCACGCGTGCGGCTGAAGGTTCCGCCACGCTACACGGCTCCCAGTCCTGAAGACCAGCGCCAGATCGAACAGGACAAGGAAACAAAAGCGGAGGCGTTTAAGACTCTCAGCCCCGGCCGCGAATGGAAAGGGTCGTTTGCGCCTCCGGTGAATGCGGAGATCTCCGACGTGTTCGGAGTCGAGCGCGTGTTCAACGGTTCCGTCGAGAGCACGCATCAGGGGCTCGATTTCCGCGTGCCCGGTGGAACCTCGGTCGCAGCGGTGAATAGCGGACGCGTTATCCTGGCGCGGCCGCTGTTCTTTGAAGGGAATTGCGTGGTGATCGACCATGGGCAGGGACTGCTGACGCTCTATCTGCATTTGTCGAAATTCTTAATCAAAGAAGGCGACGATGTGAAAAAAGGGCAGGCGATCGGACTTAGTGGGGGCACGGGACGCGCCACTGGGCCGCATTTGCATCTGGCCGTGCGCTGGCAGGGAGTGTATTTGGATCCGGCGGTGCTGCTCAAATTAAGTTTGCCGTGAGGTGTTGGTGGAGGGACGGGCGGGGACGCCCGGCTCTCCACCAGCTAGCACGGTAACAGTTAGGCGGTTCCGCACTAATAGCCAGAAGCCAGCAGCGCATCTTCCGCATCCCACATGCCATCGCGGAGCGTTACGCTTCTCCCTGAGATTGCGGGAATGCGCTCGCCGGGAACGATGATTCCTACCAGGTTCAGGGGATCTGCTGCCGCGATGATGACGCGCTCGCCCTGCGTATTCTGTGGCAGCGAGCGGTGGGCGCGCAAGGATTCGACTGCTACGGGAAGCGCGAACTGTTCTCCCAGAAAACCATCGACGAACCGGCCGCCGCGCACCTCGCCGCGATCTTCGAGGCGGCGGTAGCCGATTTGCAATTCACGCCATCGGGGCAGATTCGTTTCGCGCACCAGCAGGTCGCGGAAGACCACGCCATAGCGACGCAACAACATCCAGCAGCAGGATTCGACGCTGCGGTCGCGATCGGCGCCTTCGGTGT
>JBEKWX010000249.1:0-6284 GCA_049512675.1 Terriglobales bacterium
CTCTTGTTGGTATGCCTTTTTGAAAGCATCCATGACGACCATGAGCTTCCCAGACTTCCCACGTAGGAGTGCCCTCGCACGCTCAATAACGGGAATATATTGAGTAATGTCATCTCCGGCAATCATTGTTCCCCATTCGCGGTGAAAGACATGGATTTTGACGCTTCCATCAGCGGAAAAATCTCCACCAAAGGAAAGTTTTGTATCGGAAGCGGTTACAATTGAATCTTGTTCTTGATTTAACCCAGCTCTGCCAGTGATTGCAGCGATGCAGGTTGTCACGCCATACCCCAAGTCCGAAAGGTTCGGTTCGGGGTTATCTTCCGCCAAACCATCACATGCGTCAAGTGAATAATCTTGCTAACTGGTAAATACCTACGCATATCCATACATCCCTCCCAATTTCATACTTCATACAGGAGTTACAAATATGTCCTTATATCCGATAACTGTTAAGCGATGTCAGCACCTTAAGGTCAATGCGTATTGCTACTACCACATTCGGTACCATTGGCCGGAGCTGGAGGCTCTGCCAAACCAGAACGAGTGGCGCAAATTGCCCACACTCGAGGATGCAAATTCCATACAAGTGTCCCTGGCCAACGTGTTGGAACGTCTGGTGATGCAGGAAGTCGATCACAAGACCGCAGCGCTGATGCTGTATGCGTTGCAGACCGCGTCCATGAACCTGAAACGAACCTCGCCGGAACCGGAACTGCCGACCCAGGTAGTGATTGATCGCCAGTCGGTGGCCAACCGTCCGATTGGCGCTTCGGCGTGGTCAAGGGTCGAGGGACGCGAGTACGACGATCTGAGCGAAAACGATCTGAGCGAACAAAGCGATCGCCAGCAACCAGCGCACTCCATAGTCCGACAATAGCTCGGAACGCCTGCAGTGAAGCCGCGCGAGGCGAATAGGCTGGCTGAGGCTGGGTGCTGGGTGCCCCACACATTCGCGTTTTCTGCGAATGTGTGGGTGTGCGCACCGCCCACCTTTTAATGTGCCACTGCGAAAAATTCGCGGGCGAGGGCACCCGCGCCACACTGGCCATGGGAGAACTCTAACTTGCCGATAGGTGACAGCTCTGGTAGTCTGCGTTGTCTTAACAAACTTAGTTTCGTTGTAACATTTCCCCCGGATCGTTATTTCTTCCAGTTGCAAAAGCTGCGGCTTTCTCGCTTGCCGCCATAGTCCGTTGCCTCCTGGTTCGAGGTTTTGCTTTAGGAGAATCACTTTAGGAGAATCTGAGGATGCGTTACTTCCGGTGTGCTTCCGTATTGTTCGTAGTGTGCAACCTGGCAGTTTTAGTTTTTTCAGTCCCAGTCTTGGCGGAGGATGCGCCGAAGGCGGAGATTTTTGCCGGGTTTTCTTATGGGAACTATGAGCTCATCCCAGGCAGCTCGAGCTTCTCGAATCCGGATGAAACTATTTCTGGCAGTTCCAGCGCGCGACTGGGCCTCTACGGGTGGAATGGGTCGGTCGCGGTCAACATGAATCGCTGGTTCAGCTTCGCAACCGACTTCAACGGCCTCTATAGCGGTTCGTCGGCCTCGAACACCACGAAAGAGACTCTCACTTGCGGCCCGGGTTGTACCGAGACCATTACGATCGTGGACGTGGCCTCGCGTCCCAAGGTTCATAACTTCCTTTTCGGACCGCAGTTTTCCTACCCTCGCGGCAAGATCAGGCCCTTTGCCCACTTCCTTTTGGGCATGGAACATTTGAATTTGACGCGATCCGAGAACCTCAGCAGTACGGGTCCCGGCTTCACATCGATTCCGGCTCTTCCAGCGTCCGCGGGGGACAACGAGTTTGCCGTGGCTGTTGGGGGTGGACTGGACTACTCGATTAAGCACAACCTGGCCTGGCGGCTTGAATCGGACTACCTGACAGGCCAGGGTACGGCTCAAAACCACATACGCGTCTCTACGGGGCTGGTCTGGCGGCTGGGGAAATAGTTCGGCTGCTCCACCCTGTTAGAATTCCTTCGCATGATCTTTCGCAGCGACAACCGCACTCCTGAGCAGATTCGTCCGGTCAACATCACTCCCGACTTCATCTCGACGGCGGAAGGCTCGGCGCTGATTGAGGTGGGCAACACGCGCGTCATCTGCACCGCATCGGTCGAGGAGACCGTCCCCGCATTCTTGCGCAATTCGGGCAAGGGATGGATTTCCGGGGAGTACGGGATGCTGCCGCGCTCGACGCTGACTCGCACCGTGCGCGAATCGGCCAAGGGACGTCCGAGCGGGCGCACGCAGGAGATTCAGCGGCTCATCGGACGCTCGCTGCGCGCCGTGGCCGATTTGAAGCGCCTGGGTGAGCGGACCATCTGGCTCGATTGCGACGTGATCCAGGCGGACGGGGGCACGCGAACGGCTTCGATTACCGGCGCATTCGTCGCGCTGGGGCTGGCTCTGCAACGGCTGATCGAAGCGGGAACATTGACCGCGGCTCCGATTAAGGATTTTGTGGCGGCTATCAGCGTCGGCATCGTCGATGGCGAAGTTCTTCTTGACCTTAACTACGAAGAAGACTCGCGCGCCGACGTGGACATGAACTTCGTCATGACGGCAGGCAATAAAATTGTCGAACTGCAGGCCACTGCCGAGCACCAGGTGTTCGACGACGCTCAACTGGCGAAGATGATTTCGCTGGCTCGGCAGGGCATCCGGTCGCTGATCGCCAAGCAGCAGACGGTGCTCGGGACGCTGGCCCTGCGGCAGTGACCTTATGCTCGTTTCGAAATTTAGAGAAAAGCTTGAACCACGGGGGACACAGAGGAGCACAGGGGAAATCCTTAAGAATCATCGGTGAGACCGGTTCAAGTTCTTTGCAAGAAACTGCTCATGTTCACGGCGAGCGCCGTGGTTTAGAATTGCCTGTCGTATTGCACTGCTAGGAGGATTTATGAAGCTTACCCCGGGCAAACTCGCCGGAATGAAGGCTGTATCGAATGAACGTGGCGTAATCGCCGCCGCTGCCATGGACCAACGCGGCTCGCTGCAGAAGTCTCTTGCCAAGGAAAAGGGCTCGGCCGTCTCCGATGAAATGATGGAGGAATTCAAGATACTGGTGAGCGAAGTGCTGACGCCTCATGCCAGCGCCATCCTGCTTGATCCCGAGTGGGGACTGCCGGCTTCGAAGCGGCGCGCGAAAAACGCCGGTCTGCTGCTGGCGTATGAAAAGACCGGCTACGACAAGACCGGACCCGGGCGCCTGGGCGATCTGCTGGATCATTGGTCGGCGCGCCGCTTGAAGGAAGCGGGCGCGAATTGCGTCAAGATTCTGCTTTACTACACGCCGTTTGATCCGCAAAACATTAACGACCAGAAGCACGCCTGGGTCGAGCGACTGGGCGATGAATGCCGCGCCAACGACATTCCGTTCTTCCTGGAGTTCGTCACTTACGAAGAAGGCGTGGACGAGAAAGGCTTCGACTTCGCCAAGAAAAAGCCGAAGGCGGTCATCGAAGCCATGCGCGAGTTCACCAAAGACCGCTATGGCGTCGACGTAATGAAGGTGGAAGTCCCGATCAACATGAAATTTGTGGAAGGGACCAAGTCTTTCAAAGGCGAAAAGGCCTACTCGAAAGCGGAAGCGATGAAGCTGTTCCGGGACGCAGCCGCGGTTGCGACCAAGCCGTTCATTTATCTGTCGGCGGGCGTGAGCAATTCCGAGTTCACCGAGTCGCTGGAGCTGGCGGGCGAGTCGGGTGTGAAATTCAACGGCGTGCTCTGCGGACGCGCCACCTGGAAGGATGGCATCCCGGTCTACGCGAAACACGGCGCTGGCGCTTTCCGGAAGTGGCTGGAAAATGAGGGCGTGCGGAATATCAACAACGTAAACGACCGCCTGAAGGCCGCAACCTCATGGCACTCGATCTACGACGTGGAACCGGCGCTGGCGCATGTTTAGATTTCACACTGAGAGTAGCGCCGCCGTCCCGGCGGCTGTATGGCGGGCGTCTTCGCCCGCCTCGACGAGGGCGAGACGCCCTCGAGACAGCCGGCAAGATGCCGGCGCTACTCGTTTCCCGCGCCGAAGTCGTCACGCGGTGGCGGTACCAGGTGGCGAGTGCCAATCCTGAATTGCTGAATGCCGACCGCTGACCGCACAACCGCTTTGATCACCGGCGCCTCGTTCGGCATCGGAATGGAACTTGCCCGCATCTTTGCGCGCGAAGGGTACGACCTGGTTCTCGTCGCTCGCAGCGCGGATAAACTTCGGCAACTGGCATCCGAATTCGAGAAGGCCCACGGCTCGCGGTCCCTGATTCTGGCAACCGACCTGACCGAACCCGGAGCTCCCGCATATGTGCTGGATCAGACCACGCGCGCGGATATTCAGGTAGATGTGCTGGTCAACAACGCGGGATTCAGACAGTATGGGATGTTTGCCGAGAATGATCTGGAAGAATGTCTGCGCCAGATCCAGCTCAATGTGACGACGCTCACTCACCTGACGCGTTTGTACCTTCCGGCGATGATTGAGCGAAAAAGCGGACGCATCCTGAATGTGGCGTCCACCGCGGCATTTCAGCCGGGGCCGCTGATGGCCGTGTATTACGCCACTAAGGCCTACGTACTGCACTTCTCCGAAGCTATTGCCAATGAACTCCAAGGGACGGGCGTTACCGTCACCTGCCTGTGCCCGGGTCCGACGGCCACGGAGTTCCAAGAACGCGCGAACATCGCGGGCATTCGGCTAACAAGATCTGGACGCATGGATGCCCGCACGGTGGCAGAAGACGGCTGTCGCGCGATGATGGCTGGCAAACCTACGGTGATTTCGGGATTCAGAAATTGGCTGCTGGCACAGTCGGTGCGCTTCTCCCCACGCCGACTGGTGACGGCAGTTGCCAGGAAGATTCAGGAAGAGTAGTAGGTGATGGAGCGACGGGCGTCCCCGCCCGTCCGCCGAGATGCTGCGCGCACGGAGACGCGGCAAGCCGCGTCTCTACAGGAAGTTTTTCTTACGTTTCCTTGCGGCCTTCCAGAGCCGCCTGCACGCGGCTGTGTTTCCGGCTGTAGGAGAAATAGACCACCATGCCGATAATCAGCCAGATAATCAGTCGCGCCCAGTTGATCCAGCCGAGTTTGTACATCATGTAGCCGTTGAATAGGATGCCCATGACTGGCACGAACGGTACCCACGGCGTTCGGAAGGGTCGCGGTTGGCCGGGGTTCGTACGCCGCAGGGCCAGGACGGCGATGCAAACAATCACGAACGCCAGGAGCGTTCCGATGTTGACCATTTTTCCGATATCCTCGATCGGCGTCAGGCTGCCCACGACTGCCGCGAGCAGCCCAACGAGCATGGTGTTCTTCCATGGCGTCCGGAAGCGCGGGTGAATATCGGCGAAGAATTTCTTGGGTAAAAGCCCGTCGTAGGCCATCGAATACAAGACGCGAGTCTGGCCTATCAGCATGACGAGCATCACGCTGGTGAGCCCGGCCAGCGCTCCAAGCGTAATAATGTGGGAGGCGCCGCTAAGGCCACGGTCGAGGAAAGCGCGCGCAATGGGCGCTTCTATATTGATCTCTCTCCACGGAACCATCCCAGTCAGAACCGCCGCGACCGCGATATACAACACAGTGCAGACCAGCAGCGAAGCAATGATGCCGATGGGAAGATCGCGCTGCGGATTCTTTGCCTCCTGGGCGGTGGTGGAAACTGCGTCGAATCCGATGTAGGCGAAGAAAATGTAGGCTGCTCCGGCCCCGATTCCGGAGAATCCCATTGGCGCGAAAGTTGCCCAGTCCGATCCCCAGTTGCTGGCGCTTACGTAGCGGATACCGAGGCCGATAACAAAAAGGACAACTCCAACTTTGATGGTAACGATGGTGGCGTTGAAGCGGGCGCTCTCCTTGATGCCGACCACCAGGATCGCCGTGATCACCAGCGCGATCATGAAGGCTGGTACGTTGACGCCGATCTCATACCCGAAAAGATGAGGTGCATTTAACAGATCGTGAGCCTTACGTAATAGCTCCGGCGATTGCGCTCCCATGATCGCCGTTACCTTATTAAGGAAAGCCTGCGTGCCGGGCACCAGCGTGGAATCGGAGGCCAACGCCATCTGGCGAGCGATGGTCTTCTCCGCTTCGTTGAGCCCAGTCCAGTGATCATAGGCCAGCCATAGCGGCATCTTGATGTGGAAAATATCGAGCAGTTCGATGAAGTGGTTGGACCAACCGGAGGACACGGTGCTGGCGCCCATGGCGTATTCGAGCGTGAGGTCCCAGCCGATGATCCAGGCAATAATTTCGCCCAGCGTAGC
>JBEKWX010000250.1:0-5933 GCA_049512675.1 Terriglobales bacterium
GGAGACGCTAGGGTGATTGGCCGGGTCTTTAAAGCATTTCAATATCGCGATTTCCGCCTGATGTGGTTTGGCGCCTGCACCTCCAGCATCGGCACCTGGATGCAAATCGTGGCGCAGGGCTGGCTGATTTACCGGCTCAGCCACTCCGCGTTCTTGCTGGCGCTCGATCAGTTTCTCGGCGGCATTCCCATCTTTCTGTTCTCTCTGATCGGCGGCGTGGTGGCCGATCGCGTGGAGCGCCGGAAGATTCTGCTCGGCTCCCAGTATGTGCAGATGGCGAGCGCCGGGCTGCTCACCATTCTGGTGGCGACCGGTCTGGTACACGTCTGGCACATCCTCTGCCTTTCCTTCGTTTCCGGATTCGCTCAGGCCTTCGGCGGTCCGGCTTACCAGGCGCTGATTCCCACGCTGGTCGAGAGAGAAGACATGCCGAACGCCATCGCTTTGAATTCGATCCAGTTCAACGTGGCGGTCATGGTCGGGCCGGCGCTCGCCGGGCAGGCCCTGGCGAGGCTGGGAGAAAAGTGGTGCTTCGGGCTGAACGCGCTTTCCTTTCTGGCGCCCATTTTGTCGCTGTCGATCATTCGCGCCCGTTTCCTCCCGCTGAAGGCCACGGAGTCGATGTTCACCAGCCTGAAGCAAGGCATTCAGTTCGTTCGCAAGCAGAGTTCGATGGAAGCGCTGATCTTGCTGGCTTTCTGCATGACCTTTTTGAGCATGCCCATGCGGACCTACTTTCCCGTATTCGTGAAAGACATCTTCCATCGCGGTCCGGAAACCTACGGCAATCTGCTCGCGCTCATGGGACTCGGTTCGATTTGCGGCTCGCTAACCATCGCGACCGCGGGCAATATAAGAAAAAAAGGGCTGGTTGCTCTCGCCGCGCTCATCTGCCTGGGCGCGGGGATTTCCGGGTTTGCCCTGTCGAAGTCGCTGCCCATGAGCGAGGTTTTCCTGGTGCTGGTGGGCGCATCCATGATGGCGGTTTTTGCCACGGTGAATTCGCTGGTGCAGTTGATTACCACCAACGAAATGCGCGGGCGCGTGATGAGCGTCTACAATTTCGCATTCCGCGGCGGCATGCCGATGGGGAATCTGCTGTCGGGATGGCTGGTTCCCGTGTTTACCGCGCCGGTGGTGCTCAGCCTGAACGGATTCCTGCTTATTCTGCTGGCCCTCTACTTCCTGCTAATCCAAAGGCGGCTGGCTGCGCTTTGAGGAAAGCTCGTGCAGGGACGGCCGCCCTCGGCCGTCCAAGCCGAGCGCAGCTCGGCACTTGCCAGTGGCCGCAGCAACTCCGGATTCGCTCCACGCAGCCCGATTTGCGGTTCGCCTTTGGCCACGACACGGGCTAACACGGACTCATGACCTCGCGGCTTTCAGGTCCGGCTCTCGCCAGCTTGCGACAAAAGAAATTCGAGGATTTCCTGGTTTGCCTTTTCGGGCTGGTCGGTAGTAAACAAGTGACTCGCGTGCTCGAGCAGGACGAGTTTTGCGCCAGGAATCCGCCCTGCGATCAACTCCCCATTGCCCGGGGGTACCAGCGCATCCGACTTTCCATGGATGACCAGCGTTGGCGCCGTAATCTGGGCGATCCGGCTGTAGCTCTCCCACGCCAGGATCCCGAGCAGCTGTGCCATGTAGCCTTCGAGCGAAGGCAGCCAGCGCTGGCGCACCCTGGTATCTTCGTCGATCTTCTCTCGCGGCGTGGCCGGATCATAGATGTAGGGAAGAACGGCTTCCCGCGCTTGCTCCAGAGTCATGCCGCGCGCCACCAGTATGTCTATCACGTTGCTCTCCGCGCGCACCGCCGAAGGTCCGCCGGCTCCGGTGCAGCCCAGAATCAACGAGCGCGTTCTCGCCGGATATTGCAGCGCGAATTCCTGCGCGATCATGCCGCCCATGGAAACGCCGAAAACGTGGGCGCGGGCAACGCCGGCGGCATCGAGAACGGCGGCTGCGTCCGCTGCCATGGTCGCAATCGAATAGGGCCCGGTAGGAACGTCGCTCAGCCCCACGCCTCGATTGTCGAACGCGATCGTGCGGAAATGTTGCGCCAGCGCCGGTCGTGTGCGATACCACATGGCCGACGTATAGCCGAGGCCCATGATCAGCAGAAGCGGCGCTCCCTGCCCCTGTTCGTCCCAATAAATCTTTGTCCCTTGATTCTCAACCAATGCCATCAGCGGCTCTCCCTTGGTCAGCCAGCATGAGCTTCCCCGAGAGCGGCCTCTCCGCGGGGCAAAACCATGCAAGAACGACGGTCACTATCATATTAGAGTCGCGCGACACCTCCACCACTCGAAGGCGGTCTTAAGGGGTGAAAGTATTTCGCCGTTCGTTCGCCTTGCGTCTTTTCTTGGCCTTCCTGCGTATTCCCAGTAGTATGCACGCAACGACCTGTTATTTCGTCAATGCGATGGCGGATGAGAAGAGCGAGATCGCGTACGGCCTGCGTCGTCGCGATCCTGACCTGCTCGACCGCCTCATCGAGCAATACCAGCATCGGCTGCTGCGGTACCTGTTGTCGCTGACCCGCAACCGGGCCACCGCCGAAGACCTTTTCCAGGAAACCTGGCTTCGCGTTCTGGAACGCGGACATCAATACGACGGAAAACACGAGTTCAGCACCTGGCTATTCTCCGTGAGCCGCCACCTCGTCATCGACTTTTTCCGTCGCAAACAGCCGGCCAGTCTCAACGGCCTGCTCGAGGACGAGGACAAACCGATGGACCCGCCCGCGTCGGGACAGCCCTCTGCGTTTGATCTGGTGGCTCATCGCGAACTGAGTGAGCGCATCGCCGCCGGCCTCGATCACGTGGCTGCCGAATATCGTGAAGCCCTCGTACTTCGTTTCCAGGAAGGACTGTCATTGGACGAGATCGCCGTGGTCACCGGCGCACCGCTTGGTACCGTGAAGTCCCGCGTATACCGCGGCCTGAGCGCGCTTCAGCCGTTGTTGAAAGGAATACAGGCATGACTGACAAGGGGATGACCAACACGGGGGTAACTAACCGTGGGATAACTAATAACGAGCACCTACGCGCCCGCCAGATGCTCGCCCTCGCCGACGCCGTGCAGCTGCCCGCCGCAGACCGCGCTTGGCTGGAAAGCCACCTGGAAACGTGCGACTCTTGCCGCGCCTTTGCCCAGGACGCCGGCGACCTTGTCCGAGCGCTGCGTTCGATTCCTGTGGCCGCCGACCGCACCCTGGTCGCCGCCACCCAAGTTCGCGTGCGGTTGCGTGCCCGGGAACTCCGACAACGCGATGAACGCCTGTGGCTGGTCGGCGTCTCTTGTGTAGTGGTGACGCTGACCGCCGTCCTTACGAATCTCGCATGCTGGCGCGGTTTTACCTGGCTGGTGGAGCGCACCCATATTTCCGCAGCCGCCTGGCCGGTCCCCTTTGTCGCGCTCTTTATCGTGCCCGCGCTAGCTGCCAGTGTGCTGCTGCTCGCCCAGGGAACGCACCTGGCCGATCACAACCGCTGAACACAGGGATTAAGAACAGGATTGAGAGAAGGAGACACACCGATGCAAGTGCGAAACGAAACCCGGACCCGATTCTCGGACGAGATCCGCATCATTTCCCCGATTGCCTATTTCATCGCCTTCCTGTCCTTTGCCGGAATGCAGATTCTTTTTTCCGCGGTGGTGGCCAGCGATCCGAAGGCCCCTCCCTTCTGGCCCCGGGAAGGCCTCGTACTCCTCTGTGGCAGCGTGCTGTCCGTGTGGGTTCTGCTCATCGGATACGTAAACCGGGACGCCGGCCGCCGGGGCATGAGCCGCCTTCTGTGGACGCTGGTGGCGATCTTCGTTCCGAACGCGCTGGGAATCGTCCTCTACTTCATTCTGCGCAAACCCCGTCTTGGGTCCTGCCCGCAATGCGGGACGCACGTGGAGCCGGGCTTCGGTTTCTGTCCCAAGTGCCGCTACCGCTTGCAGCCAGTCTGCCCGCAATGCCAGCGCGGAGTTCAGCCGGGCGATGTGTTTTGCCCGTACTGCGGAGGCGCGCTGAATACGACGGTTCGCGAGCCCGCACCATTGTGAATTAGGAAATGTCAGGCAGGAAATGTGAAACAGAAAATGTGAGGCAGAAACTGTGAGGCAGAAAAGCGCAGGCTGTTTTCACCCGCGAATTTTTCCGGAGTACAGCGCCATGCCCACCACCGCATCAATTCCGAGCGCGTCGAGGCTGTCGATTTCGTGCTGTTCAGTGATGCCGCCGGCGACCACCAGGTGTCGTTCGGTGGCGCGCCGGATGGCGTGAACCGTCTCCATCGGAATTCCGCCCATCAGTCCTTCCGTGTCGATGTGCGTATAGAGGAAGGTCTCACAAAAAGGTTCCAGCTCGCGAATCATATCGAAGGCGGTGACAGCAGTCTGCGTGCGCCAGCCGTCAATCGCAACCCGGCCTCCGCGGGAATCGAGAGCAAACATGAGCGCCGCCCTTGGGAGCCGGTCCGCAAGTGCGCGAGCATACTCCTGGTTGATCCGGCCTTCAGTCATCAATGCGGACCCGATGATCACCTTGCGCGCGCCCAGGTTCAGAAGTTCCTGGGCAGTTTCGAGCGTGCGAATGCCGCCGCCAACCTGGCAAGGCAAGCGTCCGGCGATCTGCTTCACCAACGTCCGGTTGTCGCCGGTGCCGATGGCCGCGTCGAGGTCGATGAGTTGGACTACGGGATACTTCGAGAAGCGCTCGATCCAGTAATCGAAATTGTCGAACTCAAGTTTCTTCTTTTCTCCCTGAACCAACTGCACAATCTTTCCGCCCATCAGGTCGATTGACGGAATCAGCATGGCCACCTCACCGGCACGTTGGCAGCGCGCAGTTCAAGTTTTAATTGTCCGATGTTTTCGAGACCGAAATGAAAAATGGAAGCGGCCAAAGCCGCATCCGCGCGCCCGCTCTGGAAGACTTCAATGAAGTCTCGCGCCGAACCGGCGCCGCCCGATGCGATCACGGGAATAGAAACTGCGTCGGCCACCAGTTGCGTCAACTCACAATCGAAACCAGCCTTGGTCCCGTCGCGGTCCATCGAAGTGAGCATGATTTCTCCCGCGCCGCAAGCCGCCGCTTCCCGCGCCCAGAGAATCGCGTCCTGGCCCGTAGGAATGCGCCCGCCGGCAACGAACACCTCGAAGCCTCCGAGACCTCCGTTTACGCGCTTGGCGTCGATGGCCACCACCACCGCCTGCGAGCCAAAACGAGCCGCGATTTTTCCGATCAGTGTCGAATCCTTCACCGCGGCCGAGTTGATCGCGATTTTATCGGCGCCCGCCTCGAACACGGCCTCGGCGTCGTAAAGTTCACGGATTCCTCCGCCGACCGTGAACGGAATAAACAAACAACGCGCCGTGCGGGAGACCACGTCGAGCATGGTTCGCCGGTTATCGCTGGTGGCCGTAATATCGAGCAGAACGATCTCGTCGGCGCCATCGCGGGCGTGGGCGGCGGCACATTCCGCCGGATCGCCGGCGTCGCGCAGATTCACGAACTGCACGCCTTTCACGACCCGGCCGTCATCCATATCGAGACAGGCGATGATGCGTTTTGTCAGCATTCATACCTCACAGAAATTCTTCAGCATGAGCAACCCCACGGTCCACGATTTTTCCGGATGAAACTGCACTCCGAAAATATTTCCCTGTTCGACCACGGCGGAAAACTGCGTTCCGTACTCGGTCGACGCCGCGGTAGCGGCAACCACCGGCGCTTGAAAAGAATGGGTGTAGTAGACATAGGATTCAGGCGCGACGTTACGCAACAAGCGCGAACCTTCCCGCACCGCCAGCGAGTTCCATCCGACGTGCGGCGATTTTACCGAAGAAGGAAACGGCCGGCATCGGCCGGCAAAAATTCCCGCTCCCGCAAACTCGGGAGCCTCGTCGCTGCCCTCGAACAGCCACTGCATTCCCAGGCAGATCCC
>JBEKWX010000251.1:0-5917 GCA_049512675.1 Terriglobales bacterium
CGAGGCATGTGGCAATTCATGGGCAGCCGCGCAAAAGGCTACGGCCTGGAGCGCAACTGGTGGGTAGATGACCGCCAGGATCCCGAAAAGGCCACCCGAGCCGCCGCCCACCATCTAAAAGACCTCTACAACGAGTTCGGAGACTGGTACCTCGCCATGGCCGCCTACAACTCCGGACCAGGCACCGTCCAGAACGCCGTCAAGCGCACCGGCTACGCCGATTTCTGGCAACTCTACCGCCGCAACGTGTTGCCCAAGGAAACCCGCAACTACGTCCCCATCATCGTGGCCGTAACCATCATGGCCAAAAATCCCGCGCAATACGGATTGGATTCGGTGGTAAAGGAAAAGCCCGTTCCCTACGACACCATCAAGATCGACTACCCCATCGATCTCCGCCTGGCCGCCGAGTGCGTGGATGCCACCGCCTCCGACCTGCTCGACCTGAACCCCAGCCTGCTCCGGCTGACCACCCCGAAATTTCCTGGAAATGAAGGGGATTTCGAGCTCCACGTGCCCGCCGGAACCGCCGCCAGGTTTCAAACCGCCGTAGCCGCAATCCCAGTCGATAAGCGAGTCTCCTGGCGTTATCACAAGGTGCAAGAAGGAGAAACCCTGGCCTCGCTGGCCCGCACCTATCACACCACCCCAACCGCCATAGCCGAAGCCAATGACCTGAGCATAGGTACAAGGGAAGCCACGAAAGAAGCTTCGAAAGATATTTCGAAAGAAGCCTCGAAAGAAGCTTCCGAAGATGCTTCGAATGCGCGTTCGTATAGGATTTCTTACAACGAAGCGCTCGCGCCCGAAAGCCGTCTGATCATCCCCATCGCCCCCAGCAAGCAAACGGATACCAGCACCTACGCCCACACGACCCTGCGTTACAAGGTGCGCAAGGGCGATACGGCAGAGTCGGTAGCCGAGAATTTCGGAGTCTCCATCAAAATGCTGCGCACCTGGAACCACCTGAAAGGCAGCAGCCTGGCCGGAAGAAAAGTCCTGTATCTCCACCTCCCCGTCACTCGGGGAGCGGCCGAAACCCAGGTCGCCACGAAGCGTTCCACCGGATCGCGCTACCATGCCGGAACCGTGACAGCCGCAGTCAGCCGGGCGTCCACAGGAACGTCAAACCGCGCGTCCAGCCAGTCGTCCAAAGAAAGTTCCAGCCGACGGTCAGAACAAGCTTCGAGCGCAGCCGTCCACGCCGCCGTGAAGCATCACAAGGTCAAGCAAGGCGAGACCCTGTATTCAATCGCCAACTCCTACAACACCACCGTCTCCGCCCTAAAGAAGGACAACCGGAATATCGCAGCCTTGCGGCCGGGAATGATTCTGATCGTCCGCACCGGGCACTAGAGCCGACAATCCGGCAGCGTTCAAATTGTACGCATATGTTCCACGTGGAACACTTTGCAGGTGTAATTGTACGTACATAAAGCTGTAATTGTACATATATAAACGTAAGTACGTATAAAGTACGCACGGAATTTGGGGCGAGGGGTGGGGTTGCAAGTCATTGATAATGCTCGGTGTCGGTTGTGGTTAAAGAGGCACAGCCGGGTACTTATTACTCTGTCATTATTACAAAGCTCATTTTCTTCGTGGGCGGGCACGGTGTTGCCGGTGCCAGTGAAATCAGAATCGTAGCTTGGGGCACCTCTGCTCCGTCCCAATTAACGGTTCTTATATTTCTTCAGGTGCTCCGGGCAGAGCCAGAGCAGTCGACCATCCTCAATCAGGTAGGCGTGCAGCCCGCCTCTCTTTTGTTCAGTCGCTGATCGTTTTGAGTCCAGATGATCTATGAGTCCCTCAAGCAGGTGACGGGTTTCGATATCGACGGGGTCGGGTTTCTCCTTTTCTCCTAACTCCCGCGAGAGCGGGCCGGCGATCGACCGCGCGAACTCGGGCAGCTTTTCTATGCCGAGACCTGTAGCCTCCACCCAAGCGGTGGCCGTCACCTTCCCGAAGGCTTTGGCCAGTGGGCCGACGTACTTCGTTATTCCGACTAGCCGATTCCAATGTTCCTTCAACGAGTCAAGCCAGTCCTGATCTGGCGTAAACCTATAGACGCTATAAGTGGTTGTGTGCCAGCCAGAATCGTGCTCGCAGTAGAGGGTGAGGTCGAGTTCTTCGGCCTTGGTGGCTGACTCCAGCCAGGTGTCCAACTGTTGGAAGCCTCGGCTTGGTACCAGCGTGAAGACCGAGGGGCAGGTTTTCTCCATCTGCTCATTCCGAGCGCGGCGTTCTTCCGTGAAGCGACGGCGCATCTCGGAGTAGAGGGCGCGCAGGCCCTCTTGAGTCTCTGGACGACGGGCGCCGCTCAGAAGGGACTCAATCGCGACGTCCTCCCCCGACTGCGGACACGTAATGTCCGTCTTGCCTTTGCGCCGACGCTCCAAAACAACTTCGTACAGGTAGGTCCCCGGACAATCCGGACGGCACGAGCAGGGGATGCAGACCTCTGGTTGCGCACCCGGATACCGCCTGAATGTATCCCACAAGATGTTTTGCAGTACACCAAAGAAGAACGGAGGAAAGTCAGCCGCTACGCTAAGCCGAATCTCCTTCTTTGGGTCGGACGCCAAGATGAGCGCCTCGCTCTTCGTGTCGACATCCCTGAAGGCTGCAGCGTCACGCCATGGCTTGCACTTTGAGAAGCGGTGGGCACGCGCAAAGCCCCACGTTGGTATCCCCGGGGGCAGCCGCCGCTGAAGAGTGGGAAAGCGGAAGATCATTTCGGTTCGAGGTTGATTTTTCGGGAGTGAAATCCGATCGAGGTCCTCTGGCGTGGAGTATGGGAGCGCCTCCACAACGATGCCCACGTCGGTCCGGTGTTCTGTCGAGTATGTCAGATCGAACCAGTTCATCAGGTGAATTAGGTGCTCGCGTACCTTCGGCCGGAGCTTCCTGTGTTTCCAAAGCTTCGCCAGGTTCTGCTTCCGCAGGATTCCGCCGTCGTCGCGTACGTCCTTACTCCGAACAACCAGGGCGATCGCTTCCGTTACCCACTCCGGATCTAGGATCACCACGCTGGAAAGTTCATCGCGCTCCTGAAAGTAAAGAATCTCTCCGAGGTTGTGCAGTTGGCCGGCTAGATCTTTTTGTGCATCCTGTCCGGTGACACCTTTCTTTTTCATCAGTCCGCGGAAGACGGTGGGGGGCATGTGCGGTCTTTCTTTCCGCACCTTCCGAATCTCATCACGGACGGCGAGCCACTCCGGAGGCCATGCGGCCCGCAACGACGGAGATTCGGCGGCAAGTTCGAGAATCTTGGTCTCAAGAGAGCCCCACCCTGTCAGGTTACATAGCTCCACCAAAAAATTCCCTTCGCACCCCGGGTAGGAGTCCTTGATCGCCGAAAGATTGAGGTCGGGCGGGGTCTGTTCCGTGTGGGTCGCAACCAGGAGAAACTTCGGCCTGGGGACGCGCATCTTCAGCAATTCCAGCCAGTACCACAGATCATGCTTGCCGGATTCGGGTCCCTGTCGGGCGTTCCAAAGGATGAGATAGATGGCGTGTTCGGTCAGGAAGAACTGGTGGGTAGCATGTTCGATGTGCTGACCGGCGAAGTCCCATACGGAAAGGAACATCGGCTGGTGGTCCGTAGGGTGCGGCTTTTCGATGGTGACTACATCAACGCCCAGCGTTTCCGTGCGCGAGGGGTCGCAGGGATGCAGATTACCGTTCAGAGCTTCGCGCAGCGTTGTCTTCCCGGACTTGGGCTCACCCAAGAGCACGAGCTTGACGGTACGCGGGTAGACCTTCCTCGCTGACGTGGACTGCAGATAGCGGAAAAAACTCGGCACTCCACTTTTCAAGGCTGCGAAAACTTCCTCAGGGAGCGGGTTGGCATCGAGATTAAGTAACCTGAGATTGACAAGCTGAGTGATGGAGTCGGGGATGGTGGTGATCTGGTTACGGCTGAGATTGAGGGTCTCGAGATTGGCGAGCTGAGCGATGGAGTCGGGAACGGCCGTTATCTGGTTGCCGGCGACATCGAGGCTTTGGAGGTTGACGAGTTGAGCGATGGAGTCGGGAACGGCCGTTATCTGGTTGCCGGCGACATCTAGGCTTTGGAGGTTGACGAGCTGAGCGATGGAGTCGGGAACGGCCGTTATCTGGTTGCCCTGGAATTTGAGGCTCTGGAGGTTGGCGAGCTGAGCGATAGAGTTGGGGATGGCGGTGATCTGGTTGTCATCGAGACGGAGGGTTTGGAGATTGACGAGCTGAGCGATGGAGTCGGGGACGGCGGCGATCTGGTTGTCATCGAGACGGAGGGTTTGGAGATTGACGAGCTGAGCGATGGAGTCGGGGACGGCGGTAATCTGGTTGCCGGCGAGAATGAGGGTCTGGAGATTGACGAACTGGGCGAGGGAGTCGGGGATGGCGCTGATCTGGTTGCTCCAGAGATCGAGGTTCCGGAGATTGGTGAGCTGAGCGATGGAGTCCGGGATGGTGGTGAGATGGTTGAAACTGAGATCGAGATCCTGGAGATTAACGAGCTGAACGATGGAGTTGGGGATGGCGCTGACCAGGTTGTTCCAGAGGTCGAGTTCTCGTAGGTTGACGAGTTGAGTGACGGAGTCGGGGATGGCGGTGATCTGGTTCGTGCTGAGATCGAGTTTCTGGAGATTGCTGAGCTGAGCGATGGAGTCGGGGACGGCCTCGAGTTCGAGATCTGACAGGACAAGTGATGTCGAGCCAGACTGTTTGGCCTCTTCAACACGCCTTATTTGCCTCGGACGCGCCCTTGGCAGCTTTTTGTGCGCTCATGGGCCAACATCATAAGCCTGGGCGGCGTGGGGATCAAAAAGAATGCGAGCTATTTTGACTTTGATCTGCGGGCTGGGAAAGCACGAAGAGCAAAAGCGGCGGGCGAGGGCGCCCGCCCTACACTACCCCATCAGCAGCCCGCCATTCACGTTGAGCACATGCCCCGTGATGTAGGAAGCATCGTCGGAAGCCAGAAAGCACACCGCGCTGGCAACGTCCTCCGGCCTGCCCACGCGGCCTAGAGGGATCTGCTTCACTGCATTCTGTTTGAATTCTTCGCTCAGCACCGCCGTCATTCCGGTCTCGATGAATCCCGGAGCCACCGCGTTGCAGGTGATGTTGCGCGACGCTACCTCTCGCGCCATGGCCATCGTCAGTCCGATCAGGCCGGCTTTCGAAGCGGCGTAGTTGGTCTGGCCTGCCTGACCCATTTGCCCGAAGACGCTGGTGATGTTGATGATCCGTCCCCAGCGCTGCTTGAGCATCGAACCGATCACCTGCTGGATGCAGAGATATGCGGAGGTCAGATTCGTCGTCAGCACCGCGTCCCAGTCGGCGCGCTTCATGCGCATCACCAGCTGGTCGCGCGTGATGCCGGCGTTGTTCACCAGGATGTCGATCTTGCCGAATTGCCCGAGCGCCGACTTGATCGCGGACTTCACCTGCGCTTCGTCCGCGACGTCCATGACGAAGACGAAAGGCGCCGCCTTCGCTCCGGCCGCCGTGATCTGGGCGACGAGTTCCTCGAGCTTCTGCCGATTGCGCGCCGCTGCCGCAACCGTCGCGCCCTCCCGCGCCAGGGCCAGCGCGCAGGCGTGGCCTATGCCCTGCGACGCTCCTGTGACCAGCGCTACTCGCCCTTCTAGTTTCATGCTTGCTCCTTGGGGACGGGACTTAGGAACCGGACTCCGGAATCTAAGTTTGGAACGGAGGATTATAACGTCTGCGGGGCTACCGATGGCTCCGCGGCGCAAACAATCTTAACCACTGGGGACACGGGGGAACACAGGGAAACATCCACAGGGCACAGCTTACACAATGGAAGCTTAGCCCGCCTGCTTTGCCGAGCGGCTGAGCGGAGACGGCCCGAGAATCTTCTCGATCTTTTCCAGCAGCGTTCGCTTTGAATATGGCTTCGCCAGAA
>JBEKWX010000252.1:0-5883 GCA_049512675.1 Terriglobales bacterium
GCGGGGAACGCGGCCTTGCTGGTGAACCCGGAAAACGTGTTTGAGATCCGGCGAGCTTTGCAGCGCGTGCTGCTGGACTCGGCGCTGCGCGAGCGGATGAAGCAGCGCGGCTATGAGCAGGCGCAACGATTCTCCTGGACCACTTCGGTGGCGAGAATTCTTGAGATTTACCGGGAAGTGGCGGGCGACCGTGTTTCCCGCGGGGTCGCCGCGGACTGAGGTTGTGTGGTGGCGGGGCTCCGCCCCGTCCCCACACTCCCGTATAATGAAAATTTCCGCGATGAATTCTGGCGCTGCGCGCAATCTCGAACCGCCGGCAATTGAGACCACGATCCATCCCCCTCCAACAACGACCCATCCGAACCGGTTGCTTGCAGATTGGCGGATTTCAGTGCTGGTGTTGATCGGGCTGTGGGCGGTCATCTACATGGTTGGGCTCTCCCGGCCCGCCTTGCTCGACGATGTCGACACGGTCCACGCCGAGGCGGCGCGCGAGATGCTGCTGCGGCACGACTGGGTGACACTCTACACCAACGGCTTCCGCTATCTGGAAAAAGCCCCGCTGATGTATTGGACCTTGGCGGCCAGTTACAAGATTTTTGGCATCGGCGACTGGAGCACGCGTTTGCCCCTCATGCTCGGCGTGCTGGCACTGGTTTTCGCGACTCACCGGTTGGGCCGGTATGCTTACGGGGAAGCGGGCGGGTTATATGCGGGAGTGGCCCTCGTAACATCACTCGGGCTGTTTATTTTTACGCGCTTTCTGATTCCCGAGGTGCTGGTCGCGCTGTGGCTTACGCTCGGGTATTACTTTTTTTTGCGGTCGCTCGAAGAAGAATGGCCCTCACGCCTGGTTTGCTGGGGATTCGCCGCGACATGCGCCCTGAATGTGCTCACAAAAGGCCTGATTGGCTTGGTGTTTCCGGCGGGCGCGATCGGGCTTTATCTGCTGCTGACGGGGAATTTGCGGCATGCGCTAAAGCTGCGCCTGGTTTCGAGCACGCTCGTGTTTTTCGCCATCGCCGCGCCGTGGCACATATTGGCGGCGCTGCGCAATCCGGCGCAGGGCCACGCACGCGGGTTTCTGTGGTTCTACTTCATCAATGAACATGTGATGCGCTTCCTCGGCAAGCGCGTGCCTCCGGGATACGACACCGTCCCGCTCGGGATCTTCTGGGGGCTGCTGCTGGCTTGGCTTTTGCCTTGGAGCGTATTTCTGCCGCAGTCGCTGCGGCAAGTCCCGGCGCGGTGGCGCGACCTTCGCGGCAAGCTCGAACGGCGGCAGCGCGCCAATCTGCTTTTCTTTCTTTGGCCGCTCGTCATTGTAGGGTTCTTCAGTTTTTCGACGCGGCAGGAGTACTACACCATCCCCGCCTTGCCCGGAATGGCGCTTCTGGTGGGCGGTTGGCTGGCCCGCGAGTCCGACCCGGCGGCGAGCGCGCCGGATCGCCGGGCGGGCCGAATTTCTTCGGCGGTTCTGTTTGTTCTTGGAATCCTTGCCTTCGCGGCCGGGATGTACCTTTTGTCCGTTTCCCATCTCCCCGCTCCCGGAGCCGATCTGGCGGACCTGCTCAAGAAGAATCCTCAGGATTACAATTTCTCGCTGGGGCACGTGCTTGATCTGACCCCTCGGGCGCTGGGCGCGTTTCGCGGACCGTTGCTCGGAACATCCTTTGGGCTGCTTCTAGGCACCGGATTGAATTGGTTTCTGCGGCGGCGCGGGCGGCCTTTGGCCGGCAATGTTGCGCTCGCCGTCATGATGGTGGTGTTGCTCGCCTGCGTGCATTCCTCGTTTAGCACATTCTCGCCGATCCTTTCTTCTTACAAACTCGCGGAAGCGATTCGAAAACAGTTTCGGCCGGGCGACGTGATCGTGATCGATGGACAGTACGATCAGGCCTCCACGCTGAATTTTTACACCGGGGTCCAGGTGCACGTTCTGCACGAGCCGAGCGGGAACCTGTGGTACGGCGAGAAATTCCCGGACGCACCGCGCATCTTCGAGACCCCAGACTCGCTGGCGGCGCTGTGGAGGGGCTCGGCGCAGGTGTTCCTGTGGACGGACCAGGAAGAGCCGAAAGAACTGCGCGGACTGAGGTCTTTCCCGCTGGCGCGCAGCGGGGGAAAACTCATCTTCACGAATCGCGACCCAACGGAATAACCGCGGGCACGCTTTGTGAAGAGGCTATGGCGCGGCCCCATTGCCCTCGGGAAGCGCTTTTGTCCCGTCAAGACGACGCGAGCCGCCGCCTTGTCTCTTGCGCTCTCGGTCTGGTAAATTAACGACGGCTGGCGGGACGCACAAGCGGGCCTTGCCGGATCTGTCCATTGCGTCTTACGAGCTGAGAAAAACGCCGTTCCCTGCCGCTTTTCCCTGCCTACTGTCAAGGAGCGCACGCGCGTGATTGCATACATTATCTTAGGTGTGGCCGTCGTCGGCACCATCTCTTCGACGATTGTTTTTGTTCTTGCCGCTTTGGGCGCGATCCAATTCCGGCGCATTGCCCAGCGCGAGCGCGAATCCAATGCAAAATTGTCAGCGAAACTGCCACCGGTCTCCGTTCTAAAGCCTGTGCATGGCAATGAGGCGCGGTTGAAAGAGAACATTGAGAGCTTCTTTCGCCAGGACTATGCCGAATACGAAGTCCTGTTTGCGGCCGACGAGCCCGACGACCCCGCGCTGCCCGTGATCCGGGAAATTTGCGCTCGCTATTCCCACATCCCAAGCCGGATCCTGGTGACCGGGCAGCCGCCCTGGCCGAATGCGCCGAACTACTGCTTCCACCGCCTGACGGAAGTGGCGGCGCATGACATTCTGGTCACGAGCGACAGCGACGTTGAAGTTGGACCGAATTATCTGCGTGACGTGGTCTCGCCGTTGCTCGATCCGCAAGTTGGAGCCGTGACCTGTGTATTTCGCGGCAAGAGCGCCGGGGGACTCTGGGCCGCTATCGATGCCATCGGAATGTCCGTCGAATTTACTGCCGGGGTCTTGATCGCCAATCTTTTGGAAGGCATGAAATTTGGACTGGGACCAACCATCGCGCTCCGCAAAGATTCCATCGCGCGAATTGGCGGCTATGCCGCGGTCCGCGAGTACCTTTCGAACGACTTCGTCGTCGGCAATTTCATTGAAAAGGCCGGTTTCCGGGTCGTGCTCTCCAGCCATGTGGTCGATCATGTGTCCCCGTCCATGACATTCCGGCAAATGTGGGAACGGCAGCTGCGTTGGGCGATGGGAACTCGTTACTCGCGTCCGAAAGGCCACCTGGGGACGGGACTAACCTTCGCGGTTCCGTTTGGAATTCTGGCCCTGATCGCCGCGCCCCTGTTGGGCCACCCGCTTTGGGGTGTCGCCTTGTTCGCCGCCGCTCTGCTCAACCGTATGGCGGAGTGTTGGATCGTCGGCTGGTGGGCCGCCCGCGACCCGGTCGCGCGACGCGCGGTGTTGCTCTATCCGCTGCGGGACCTCCACGGCTTTATCATCTGGTGCGCCAGCTACCTGTCCAAACGCAGCCTGTGGCGCGACAATAACTACGAGTTGCTCAAGGGCGGCAGACTGGTCGCCCGGCGGGCCAACGGCACTGTCGTCAAGCCTGGGTAGTGGTTCTTCAGACCGATCTTGGCAGCGCGGAGGCAGGTCCTTTCTTCGAACTGCTCTCACAGTAAAGCCTGGGGTCGGACCATGGCCCCGGATCACGCTCCCGATGACCTCAACTCGGAGCAATTGTCCGGATCAGCTTACCGTCCTTCAGATCAAACGAGTCTCCTCGCCAGTGGATGCGGTTGCCCACAAAACTTGCGACCCAGACGAGCGGCGCAATCAGGTCGCGCAACGGCAGCAAGAAAATATTGCGGAACAATTCGCCGCGAAAAATCTGGCGATCGTTGAGCACGACCCGCGCAGCAGCAAATCCAACGCCCAGCCGCGAGCCAAACGTCACCGTAAACAGCAGCCACGCCCACGCCGCCCCATGTGCCGCTAGCAGCGTCAGCAATGCCCAAGGCAGTCCGAAGGTGAAAAGCAGTCCGGCGTATCCCCATCGGCGCGCGTCGCGAATGGTTCGCGACCAGCGCAGTTGATGGCGAAAAAATTGCCGCAGGGTGTAGGCAGGCAGGAATGTTTCGACGATCGCGGCGCTGAGTTCGATTCGCTTTCCGGATGCGGCGATGCGCCGGCCGAGTTCGTAGTCGTCGGCCAGATAGTCCAGCAACGCTTCGAAGCCGCCGATGGCTTCGAGGTCACTGCGGCGAAAGGCCAGCGTTGAGCCCAATCCGAAGTGCAATCCTTTCTCGAGGAACCGCGCACTCAGAACGCCCGGCACAAAGTCGGTGCTGATGCCCAACGCTTCGAGGCGCGAGCCGAGCGTCGGGCTGGCGACAGCGCGGTAAAGGCAGGTCACCAGTCCCACAGAAGCGTCTGCGAGCGTCGGGACCACCTTCCGCAAATAATCCCAAGGGACGCGGATGTCGCTATCGTTCACCAGGAGGAGCTCGTGGCGCGCCGCGGGCAACATCTGGACTAGATTGCTGACTTTGATATTTGCTCCCAGAGCGCGATCGCACACGATCAGGTCGATCTTGCAGTTGGGATATTTTGCCTGGAGCTTATGCACAACCGCGATGGCGGGATCGCCGGGATCGCTGACTCCGAAGATCAATTGAAATTGGGGATATTCTTGTTCGCAATGAGTGTAAAAGCTCTCCCAGATTTCGGGGTCGACGCCTTTCAAGGGCTTGAGGATGGAAACTGGTGGGAGTTGGCTTTCTGGCAGCGGAGCCGGCTGGAGTTTATTGCGCTTATCTTTCTTGCGCCTATCTCTGAGGAAACTGGCCAGCGAGAGCGCGGACAGGAAATAGAAAAATAGACTGCCGACGGTTCCAATCACGGCCACAGCTTCGAGCACTGCTCTTGCCGTTAATGGCGGGGGCGGCATTAGTAGCATGTTACTCGTAGCGCAGCGACTCGATGGGATCGAGGTTGGCGGCTTTCCACGCGGGATAAATCCCGAACACCAACCCCTCGGCTGCAGCGGCAAAAAAGCCGAAGCCGGCCCAGAACACCGACATGGTAGCGGGCAGGGAATCCCACACCAGGCGGATCGCGTACGTGATGATCGCGCCCAGGAGCACGCCCAGGATCCCTCCGATCGCCGTGAGGGTGATCGCCTCGAGCGTGAATTGCAGCAGCACATCGCGTTTGCGAGCGCCAATGGCCTTGCGAATGCCGATTTCCCGTGTGCGCTCGGTTACGGACACTAGCATGATGTTCATCACCCCCACGCCGCCCACGATCAAGGCCACGCTCGACACGGCAAACATGAAGATAAACACTGCTCCAGTGATCTGGCTCCAGACATCCGATAGCGAGTCCTGGGTGAAGACGGCGAAATTATCCGGCTTGTCCGGGGGCACGCGCCGCCGCCGCCGCAACAGTTCACGCATTTCGTCCACGGCCTTGGGCATGTCCTGGTGCGACGTTGCCTTGACGCTGATGAAATGCTGCTTGAGTTCGGGGTGCATTTTATGCATCGTGGCCAGCGGGAAATAGACCTTGTTGTCGTCGGGATTCTTGCCGCCGCCGAACGCGCTCTTAACCTTCTCGGCTTCTCCGATCACCTCGAATAACTGTCCTTCGATATTGATTTCCTTGCCCACCGGATCGGTGTTGCCAAACAGTTCCTCCGCGGTGTCGGCTCCGATGACGATCACCGATGCGCGCCGGTCATCGTCAATTTCGCTGAACCAGCGTCCGGATTTCAGTTGCAGATCGAAGACGTCCTTGGCCGACGCGCTGTCGCCTTCCAGAATCGTCTGCTTGCTCTTGCGGTCGCCATACTTGACCACGTACGTGCCGCTGCCAAACTGCGGCTCGACATAGCG
>JBEKWX010000253.1:0-5880 GCA_049512675.1 Terriglobales bacterium
CTTCTCCATCTCGGGCCACGAGATCGGCGGCTGGGAAGCGGCGTGCCGCAAACTCATTCGCCGATACACTTCCTTCACAAACGCGTGCGGTTCCATGGACGGATATTCTATCCTTCGCGAGACGCTCGGGACTGACCCTTTGGAATCAAAACAACTCAATCGGCGCGGTGAGGCCGGATACAGAGGCGAGGCGGGCATCACGCGTAAGCAATCGAGCGCCGAGGTTTTCGGCGAGAGCGACGTAGGCCGCATCATACGCGGACAAATTGTGACGGAGTTGCCAAATCCGGGGCAGCAGAACGAAATGGGGATAGCGAGCGATTCGCAAGTCGAGCAAGTCCTCGATTGCCTGCTCCGCGCGCTGTGCTGAGAGGGCGCCTTCCCGCACCAGGCGTCGCAGCACCTGGCCGACTTCAAGATCGAGCAGGTGAGGAGCATGCAGGGATTCGTGATGCGAGTAAATCCGCCGCTCAATGCGCTTTCCGGCTGCGGTCTGAAGCAGCCAGTCAAGGGTGGCGGAAGCGTCGAGAACGATCACTCCGCGTTACGTTCTTCCTGCACGTTCTTGCTGTACAAGTCGGGCGGTATCGAGCTGGACGGCGACGGGCTCGCGCTTATGGAGACGGGCGCGGAACTCGGTCAAAGTTGGCCGCTCTGCGATCTCTTTAATCTCGGCGAGCAGATAGTCTGACAATGACATGCCCGCCGTCGCGGCCCGCGCTTTTAGAGCGCGATGCAGGACGTCCGGCACATTGCGAAGCTGAATCATCTTCGACATGTGTCAAACATACTTTCATGTGGAGCACATGTCAAGACGTTTGGATTGAGAGTATTTTGGTGTTTCGGAATGCCTCGGAGGGGCTAGGCCCGATTGTTGTGGGCTGACTTTACCGCCAGCTTCGAGTGACCCAGCGAGATCAAGTGCCATGGGCGACCGCCAAGTGTAGGGGTCCTTCGACTGTGCTGGATCATCCGCTTCGCGGATGATCCGGCTCCGCTCAGGATGACAGGGTTGGGGAGGGTGGAGAAAGCGAGCCGAGCTTCGCTCGGCTTGGACGGGGCAAAACCCCGTCCCCACACTGGCTAAAGCTAAAGCAACTCTTCGCCCCTTGGATCATCTAAGAGTTGACTGTGGTCTGCTTCGAACTCCCACCCTGCGCAAAGTGATCGAAGGATGGCGCACCTTGGCGCTTGTTGTGCCGGCGAGATCAAAAGCCAGGGGTAGCCGGCGAACAGGGGTAGGGGTCCTTCGACTGCGCTGGATCATCCGCTTCGCGGATGATCTGGCTCCGCTCAGAATGACGGGGTTGGGGGGCAAAAAGCGGGCCGAGCTTTGCTCGGCTTGGACGGGGCAAAGCCCCGTCCCCACACTGGCAAAAGCTCACGCAACTTCTTCGCGCTTTCGATCATCTAAAACTTGACAGTGATTCGCTCAGGTTATAGGATACCCGAGGGCGTAATCGTCATTTTATTGATTGTAAAGCACTTATCTGTCTAGGAGGCGCTATGAGCAAGACTATTGGCATTGACTTGGGTACCACCAACTCCTGCGTTGCGGTTATGGAGGGCGGGGAGCCTAAGGTTATACCGAACGAAGAGGGTGGCCGGACTACCCCTTCGGTCGTTGGATTCACTAAGACCGGCGAACGGCTGGTGGGGCAGGTCGCTAAGCGGCAGGCTATTACCAATCCTGAGAACACGGTTTACTCGATCAAGCGTTTTATGGGACGGCGCTATGACGAGGTCAGCGAAGAATTGAAGATGGTCCCTTACAAGGTCGAGCGGGACGGCGACAACGTGGTGATCGTGGCGCAGGGGAAGAAGTTCACTCCGCCTGAGATCTCCGCGATGATTTTGCAGAAGCTTAAGAAGGCGGCGGAAGACTATCTGGGTGAGAAGGTCACCGAGGCGGTCATTACTGTGCCGGCTTACTTCAATGATGCGCAGCGGCAGGCTACCAAAGATGCGGGGCGGATCGCGGGGCTGGACGTTAAGCGCATCATCAACGAGCCTACGGCGGCTGCGCTGGCTTACGGGCTTGACAAGGGTAAGGACGAAACGATCGCGGTGTACGACTTCGGCGGCGGGACTTTTGACATCTCGGTGCTGGAAGTGGGCGAAGGCGTGATCGAAGTGAAAGCTACTAACGGGGACACGCACCTGGGCGGCGACAACATCGATCAGCGGCTGGTGGATTGGCTGATTGACGAGTTCAAGAAGGATGAAGGCCTCGACTTGCGCGGCAAGGGCAACGAGATGGCTTTGCAGCGTCTGCGGGACGCGGCGGAGCGCGCGAAGATCGAGCTTTCTACCACCATGGAGACCGAGATCAATCTGCCGTTCATTACGGCGGATGCTTCCGGGCCGAAGCACCTGGTCAAGAAGCTGACCCGGGCGAAGCTTGAAACCATGATCGAAGATATTTTGCAGCGGTCGGTGGGGCCGTCGAAGCAGTGCTTGAAAGACGCGGGCATCGACGCGAGCAAGATCAACGAAGTGGTGCTGGTTGGCGGACAGACTCGCATGCCTCGCATTCAGCAGATCGTCAAAGAACTGTTTGGTCGCGAAGGGCACAAGGGCGTGAACCCGGATGAAGTGGTGGCGGTCGGCGCGGCTATTCAGGGCGGCGTGCTTAAGGGCGAGGTCAAAGACCTGCTGCTTTTGGACGTTACTCCTTTGACCTTGTCGATCGAAACTTTGGGCGGCGTGGCTACGCCTATGATTCCTCGGAACACTACGATTCCTACCAAGAAGACGGAGACGTTTTCTACGGCAGCGGATAGTCAGACTTCGGTTGAGGTGCATGTGCTGCAGGGGGAGCGTCCTTTGGCGGCGCAGAACCGGACTTTGGGTAAATTCCATTTGACGGGATTGCCACCGGCTCCTCGGGGCATTCCGCAGATTGAAGTTACGTTTGACATTGACGCTAACGGCATCCTGAACGTTACGGCGAAAGATAACGCCACGGGCAAGGATCAGAAGATCACGATTACTTCGTCCTCGGGATTGTCCAAGGAAGAAGTGGAGCGCATGGCTAAGGAAGCCGACGCGCACTCGGCCGAAGACAAGACCCGGCGCGACGAGATCGAGGCCAAGAATCAGCTGGACTCGATGGTCTACAACATCGAGAAGATGCTGAAGGAGCATGGCGACAAGATCTCGGGATCGGAGCGCGGGGATGTGGAGAATGCTTTGGCGGACGCGAAGAAGGCGATTGAAGGCGGCGACAAGGCGGCGATGGACTCGGCACGCGAGAAGCTGACGGCGGCTTCGCACAAGTTGGCGGAGCAGATGTACAAGGCTACGCAGGCTGCTCCTGGCGCGGCACCGGGCGCGGGGTCGACTGATGGACAGGGCGCGGCGCCTGGCACGAACGGCGCGGGCAAGAAGAAGGATGAGGGCGTGATCGACGCCGAGTACGTGGACGTCGAAGACAAGAAATAACGCTGTTAGCTTTTGGCTGTTAGCGAGTGGCACTTCAGTGGGGGCGCTTATGCGCCCCCCATTTGCATCACAGTTTGAGAGTTATTGTTTGCAGGCCAGAAATGAGGAAAGCGAATTGAGATTCGAAGTCAATGAACAGATGTTTTTTGTGAACTTCGTTCCCGAGGAGGGACGGTGGTATTGCTTCGCGCCGACGGCGACGGGAGTGCAGCGGATTCCCGTGTCTATGGACGTGGCTCCTTTTGAAGCGTTCGACGTGGCAGTGGATGAGCAAGCTAAGGAAGTGGTGAACTGAGTTGCAACTTCTACCAAACTGTCACCCTTGCTGGCGTAGGGGTCCTTCGACTCCACTTTGTCAACGGCTTCGCCGCTGACAAAGTTCCGCTCAGGATGACAAAATCGTTGGTTGCGCCGATGATACGAGCTGACAGCTAAACGATGGCTACCCAAACCAAAGATAAAGATTACTACGGCGTTCTTGGGATAAAGAAGTCGGCCTCCACGGACGACATCCGCAAGGCGTTCCGCAAACTTGCGCGCAAGTATCATCCTGACGTTAATCCTGGCGACAAAGCGGCGGAGGAAAAGTTCAAGACGCTTTCCGAAGCCAACGACGTTCTCAGCGACCCTAAGAAGCGGAAGATTTACGACCAGCTTGGGTTCTACTCTGACAACATTGATCCGGCTACGGCGGAGGCATACGCGCGCGGCGGCGGACAGCCCGGGGCTCCCGGCGACTTTGGCGGCGGATTTCCGGGAGGGGGCCATCCTGGTGGACAGGGAAACGTCGATTTTGGCGGCTTTGATTTTTCGGATATGTTTGAGGGCGCGCGCGCTGGCGGGCGCAAGACGTCGAGCAGCGGGAGCGGCGGATTCCGCGATATCTTCTCCAGCCTTTTCACTGGCGGCGGGCGCGGCGAGGCGGCCGAGACAGGGCCGGAGCCGGGCAGCGACCTTGAATATCAGGTCAACGTGCCGTTCTGGACGGCGATTCGCGGCGGGGTGATGAAGCTCAATATCGCGCGGCGCGATGTCTGCGGGAATTGCCACGGGAATGGATTCATCGAAGCTCCGGGGCAATGTCCGCAGTGTCATGGCAAGGGGACGATCGAACAGACGGGCGGGCGGATGAAGTTCAACGTGACCTGCCCGCGCTGCCATGGGACGGGTAAAAACATTTCGACTTGTCCGGTGTGCCATGGCGACGGCAGTGTCGAGCGCACCGATCCGCTGGAGATCCGCATCAAGGCCGGAACACGTGACGGGCAACGCATTCGGATCGCGGGCAAAGGCAATGCCGGGCTGCGCGGGGGCGGGGTCGGCGATCTCTATGTGATCATCCGCATCGGCGAGCACCCGCTGTTCACCCGCGACGGCGACGACATCCACATCACGGTGCCGGTGACTGCGGTGGAAGCGGCTTTGGGATCGAAGATTGAGGTACCCACCATTGATGGGCGTAGCATGCTGAAGATTCCTCCGGGGACGCAGTCTGGGCAGAAGCTGCGGCTGCGGGAAAAGGGCGTGCCTTCGGCTACTCAAGACGGTGTGCGCGGGGATGAGATCGTCGAGGTCAAAATTACCGTGCCTATGCCCCGCGACGAAAAGACCAAAGAACTGCTGCGCGAACTGGCGAAGCTCAATCCTGAGGATCCGCGGGAAGAACTTTGGAGTAAGGTCTAACCCCAAAATCTTTACCACAGGGAGCACGGGGGAACACAGGGGAATTCACTACGCCCCGGAGGATGAATGGCATCGGCGCCCGTTGCTTCGATTCCGACTGCACTGTTGCCCTTGCGCGTTGAGGGGTTGGTCAAACGCTTTGGCGATTTGACCGCGGTCAATGGCATTACGCTTGAACTGAAGAGCGGGGAATGCCTGGGATTGCTTGGCCCTAATGGCGCCGGCAAGAGCACGCTGATTCGCAGCATCGTGGGGCGCGTCATTCCGGATGCGGGTACGGTGACGGTCTTCGGCGACCGGGCCGACTCGGCTGGAGCGCGCATGGCTCTGGGATGGGTTCCGCAAGATCTGGCGCTTTACCCCAAACTCACCTGCCGGGAAAACCTGGAAGCATTTGGGCAATATCACGGCCTTCGGCGCGCCGACCTGAAAACGGCGGTGGCATGGTGCCTCGACTGGGCGGCGCTCACCGACCGCGCGCACGAACCGGTTAAGAATCTTTCGGGGGGGATGAAGCGGCGGCTGAACATGGCCGCGGGACTGATCCACCGTCCCAAAGTGATGTTGATGGACGAACCGACGGTTGGAGTCGATCCGCAAGCCCGCAACCGCATCTTTGAAATGATCGAGGAGCTGCGCGGCGAGGGGATCTCCATGATTTACACCACCCACTACATGGAGGAAGCGGAGCGGCTTTGCGATCGCATCGCTATCATCGATCATGGGCGCATCATTGCGCTCGGAACCAAGGAT
>JBEKWX010000254.1:0-5871 GCA_049512675.1 Terriglobales bacterium
CATGTTCTGGCTGGACAAGTATCATATCGACGGCCTGCGGGTTGACGCCGTCGCTTCCATGCTCTATCTCGACTACTCGCGCAAGCAGGGGGAATGGATTCCCAACAAGTACGGAGGCCGCGAAAACCTGGAAGCCATCGACTTTCTGCGCCAGTTCAACCTCGAAGCCTACAAAGAGCACCCTGACATTCAAACCTTCGCCGAAGAGTCGACCGCCTACGCCATGGTTTCGCGGCCCACCTATCTCGGCGGTCTGGGGTTCGGCTTGAAGTGGGACATGGGCTGGATGCACGACACGCTACAGTACTTCAGCCAGGATCCGATTCATCGCCAGTATCACCACAACAAACTGACCTTTCGCATGCTCTATTCGTTCCACGAAAACTTTGTTCTGCCCTTGAGCCACGACGAGGTGGTGCACGGAAAAGGTTCCCTGATCGGCAGAATGCCCGGCGACGAGTGGCAGAGATTTGCCAACCTGCGCCTGCTCCTGGCCTACATGTTCGCCCAGCCCGGCAAGAAGCTGCTCTTTATGGGCTGCGAGTTTGGCCAGGTTAGCGAGTGGTCGCACGATCGCAGTTTGGACTGGGACGTGCTGCAGTATCCGGTGCATTACGGCCTCATGAACTGGGTGGAGCAACTCAACCGCGTCTATCGCAGCGAAAATTCGCTGCACTGGTTCGACAACGATCCCAAGGGTTTTGAATGGGTGGACTGCAATGACGCGCCTATGAGCGTCGTCTCACTGCTGCGCAAAGGCAAGGAGGGCGAGAACCCTGTACTCATCGCCTGTAATTTCACGCCCGTGCCCAGACTGGGATACATGGTGGGCGTGCCGTCGGGCGGCTACTGGAGAGAACTTCTCAACAGCGACGGCCAGGAGTATGGAGGCAGTAACATGGGCAACGCGGGGGGCGTCGAGGCCCTGCCCGAAACAACCCACGGACGGCCTTATTCACTGCGGCTGACGTTGCCTCCGCTGGGGGCGCTGTTTCTGAAGAAGGCGTAGGCGCAGAGAAAATTGGTAATTGGTAATTTCAAATTTGCAATTTGAAACCTAAGGCCGATGGGTTTCAATTACAAATTACACAATTACCAATTTCTCCTTCGCTCCCGCTCTCATGCTAGACTCGCAATGAGTTAACCACCTTTGCGGATGCGCATCCTCACGCGCTACATCCTGGGAGAAGTCGTCTCCCACGCCTTGATCGGCGCGGCGGTTTTCACTTTTGTTCTTTTCACCCGCGATCTCGGCCACATCCTCGAACTCGTGGTGCGCAACAGCGCCCCGCTGCCTAGTATTGCGCAGATCTTTTTCTTCACCGTCCCGGTTGCGCTCAGTTACACCATTCCCATGGGTGTGCTGGTTGGCATCCTCATCGGACTCAGCCGTCTGGCAGCGGACAGTGAAATCACCGCCATGCGCGCCAGCGGCCTGGGCGTATGGACTTTCCTGCGTGTGATCTCAATGTTCGTGGTGGTGGCCTGGCTGCTCGCTCTCGGAAACAGCGTCTACCTTGCGCCCCGCTCGCTTGCCGCCCTGGGACAGCTCCAGGACAACCTCAAGTCTTCTCAGGCTTCTTTCGAAGTCCAGCCCCGTGTGTTTTACGAGGGCTTCCCGAAGATCATCCTCTACGTGCAGGACGCCAAGGCCATGTCTGGCGGAGCCCTGTGGAAAGGCGTGTTCCTGGCCGATTTGACGGATCCGGCCGCGCCGCGCATCACCCTGGCGCGCCAGGGCCTGCTCGTCAGTCAGGGGCCCGATACTCTGGACTTGCATCTCACCGACGGTTCCACACACGAGACCGATCCCAAGAATCCAGACCAGTACCAGATCTCCACCTTCCAGACCACTGACATTCCCATTCAAGTCCCCGCACAAAACAGTCAGGAACACGAACCTACATCATTGCATGAACTCAGGATTGGCGAACTCCTGCGTCTCGCACGAACCGCCGACCCGGTCACCCGCCGCTGGGACCTGATCGAATTCCATAACCGTCTGGCGCTGCCCACGGCCTGCATTGTCCTGGCCCTGGTCGGCATTCCTCTGGGCCTCTCGTCGAAGAAAGGCGGCAAGTCCAGCGGATTTGTCCTGACCATTCTGCTGGTCTTTCTCTACTATTCAATTTCTGTGATTGGCGTGTCTTTTGCGCGCCAGGGACGCCTCTCTCCCGCGGCGGGGGTTTGGCTCGCCGACTTCGTGTTTCTGGTGGGAGGAGTTTTTCTGCTCTGGCAATCGGAACGCCGCCCGATCGAACTGGCTGGGTTCCGCTCGTGGTTCAGGAGTTCGAGGTTCAAGAGTTCGAGGCTTAAGGCTGCGGGCGTGCCATCTTCTACGGCCAGCCTGCCGGCGGCAGGTCTGCCACTGAACGGTGAGTCGTCCCGCCCGGCCCTTCGTGAAGGCGTCAACCACCGCCGGCCCCGGCGTCGGCGCCTGTTCAATCTTCGTTTCCCAACCATCCTCGACGACTATGTGCTGCGCGGCTTTGTGCTCTACCTCGCCATGATCGTGGCCGCTTTCCTGATGCTGCTGCTGGTGTTCACCCTGTTCGAGTTGCTGGGCGACATCATGCGGAATCAGGTGTCGCCGCTCACCGTGGGCGAATACCTGCTCAACGTCGCGCCGTTCTTTCTTTACACCACCACGCCGCTCAGCATGTTGCTGGCGGTGCTGGTTACGTTCGGCCTGCTGCAACGGTCGAATGAAATCATTGCTATCAAGGCCACCGGCATCAGCCTTTACCGCATCGTTGTTCCGGTCCTGATGGCCTCCATGCTGGTCGCCGGCGTGCTCTTCCTGTCGGACCAGTTCTATCTTCCTTACACCAACAAGCGTCAGGACGCGCTCCGCAACCAAATCAAGGGCAAGCCGGCGCAAACCTACCTTCGGCCCGACCGCAAGTGGATCTTCGGCCAGCACTCCGACATTTATTACTATCAATTTTTCGATCCCGACCGCGATGTCTTCGGCGGCGTCTCCGTGTTCCAGTTCGACCCGCACAGTTTCCAGATCACGCACCGCATCTCTGCCGACCGCGCGCACTGGTCGAGCTCCATGGGGCGGTGGGTTTACGAGGAAGGATGGGAGCGAAGCCTGAACGGATCGGCCATCGAGAGTTATCACAAGTTCGATGCCGCCACTTACCCTGAGCTTTCCGAAGCGCCCCCCTACTTCAAGAAGGAAATCAAACAATCGTCGGAAATGAACTACGACGAGCTACGCCGCTACATTCACGATCTGGAGGAGAGCGGCTTCGACGTGGTGCGCCTGCGAGTGCAACTGCAAAAGAAGATTGCCTACCCGCTAATCACACTGGTGATGGCGGTGCTCGCCATTCCTTTCGCGCTTTCCGCCGGCAAGCGCTCGGCAGTGGCAGGGCTTGCGACCGCCATCGGCATCGGAGTTGTCTATTGGACGATCTCTGGCCTGTTCGAGGCGATGGGCAATCTGAGTCAGCTCCCACCCGCGGTCGCGGCCTGGTCTCCAGATCTGGTCTTCGGTTTCATCGGAGGTTATCTGATTCTTCGGATGCCAACCTGAAGAGATCGGGTGATCGGGCCATCGGGTGATCGAAATTCAAAGGCTTTTCGATGACCCGATGACCCGATCATCCGATGACCCGATTGGTTTAGTGCACGGCCATTCCGCTGGGCGCTTCCGGGGCGATCACGGTGATCGGATTGAGCATGACTCCGCTCGTCGTACTCAGGGTGAAGCCCGAAATGTTGCTCGACGCACTGTTCGACGTGTAGAGATACTGGCCGGTGTTGAATACGCTGGGGTGCAACGCCATCGACACCGGCAACGTTCCGGTCGGTAGGTAGGGCGTTGGCAGCGGATTCAACTTGCCTGTCGTCGTGCCGATGCTAAATCCATAAACCTGGTTCGAGCCTTCGCTCAGTACGTAGAGAAAATTGTTGGTCGGATCTACCAGCATTTGACCCGGGTTCTCCCCGGCCGCCGATGGCGGTACCTGGCAAGAAAGCGTGGGACAGTTGGTCAGCGGAAGCAGCAGATTATCGGCTACATTTTGCGGCGTGCAATAAGTGTTAGCCTGCGTGCACACCTGGAACGGATATACCGCTCCGCCGCCAGCTCCCTGGCCCACATAAACAAAGAGGCCGCCGATGGAGCCGACCTGCGCCGGCCTGGTATAGACCGCGAGCACCGAGACCGGATCGGCCGCGGTAATGGCATATGGCGAATTTGGTTGTTCGGACAGGATGCCCGATGGGCTCACGGCATACACGCTCACCGTTCTGTCATTTTGCGGCGACGGGTAAACGCAGTTTTGGGTACAAATGTCCACGTTGTTGGTTACGAAGAGAAGTTCCTGGGCAGTAGTAGAGCCCGGCGGCGTAAAAATAATGGGTGAGACGGAGGTCGGAATTTTGCTGAGGAAGAACGGACTTTGGTAGCCGGTCAGCGGACTCTGACTTACAAATTTCAGGGCAGTTGAGCCCAGCGTCATAGCAAACACCGAGATCGACGGGCAACCCGCAAAACTCACAGTCGTAACGTTCGTGTAACCCGTACCAGTCGGCGGACAGGAAGGATTTGACGACGAGGGGGTCGGATATCCCGGAGGAGGGGATGATCCGGCATCGATTACGAACAAGAACTGTCCGGCGGCGTCGCGTACCATGGCCACCGCAGTGTCAGGGTAGGCATTGGCGTTGTTACACGGAGTCCCAGTCGGGATGACGCAGGTCCAATTTACCCCCGCGCCTGGCGGCGACAGGCTCCCATCCGAGGTCGCAGTATACGGGAAAATCGAAGGCGCAAAAGGATAATTGGAGGCAGGCGTACAGGAGGGACAGGCAGGCGCACCCTGATTCAAAACCCACGCCTTGTTGCCCGTCGGGTCGAGCAAAATGTCCACGGGCAATCCGCATGGGTTGGTATTGGTGGGAGTCGGGAGGATTGGGCATGTGGTCGCATTCGAATTGATCAGCGTCAGGTTTCCAGTATTAAGATCGATGCCGAAAGAACTCACATTGTTCCCTAGACCGTCACTCCCCTGAGTCAGCACATACAACTCTTCCGAGGGCCGGAACGAGGAGTTGCCGCAGTTGAGCAGGAACACACTCAGTGAGCAAATGCCTACGAGCACAACGACTACACCTATTTTCCTCGACATCTGTTCTCCCAAGGGGTCACCAATATCGCGCTTTCTTCGTGATTGGGGTAATCAGCCGCTTCCCGTCCGCCGGCAATGCCTCGCCAGCCGTCACGGAAACTGACGCTTGTGGCTGAAATATATTTGTTTATCAGGAATGAGCGGGAAGAGCAAACCCCTGAACAGGAGGACCAGCCGGAATCCGGATTTCCACCTGTAACCCACCCTCTTTGCGGTTGGATGCACGAAGTGTGCCGCCATGCAGCCTGATGGCCCGATCCGCGATCGACAGGCCCAGGCCCACCCCTCCGGTCTGGCGGTTGCGGGCATCGTCCAGCCGATAAAAGGGCTCAAATATCTTGGGCAGCGCTTCGTCTGGAACGCCAGGACCGGAATCGAGCACGCGAACGATAATTTCATTTTCGCCATTGGCCGCTTGCTGCCGCTCCAGCCGCACCTCCACCGTCGTGCCCTCGGCAGTATAGCGCGTGGCGTTCCTCACTGCATTCTCGACCGCGCTCCGCAGCAAGTCGGGGTCGGCTTCCACCAGAAATTCATCTTCATCCATAGCATCGGCATCCGTGGCATCGGCCGGCGTGGTTACGCGGCAGGGACGCTCCGGAGTTTCGTACTCGGCGTCGCGCGCCACCTGCTCCACCAACTCACGCAGCGACAGCGTGGTCTTTCGCAGACCGTCGGTGCCCGACTCCAGCCGCGAAATGGTCAGCAGGCGCTGGATCAGTTGATT
>JBEKWX010000255.1:0-5864 GCA_049512675.1 Terriglobales bacterium
GAAACTTCGCGCAGCTCCACCACCGACACCATCGGCGAGCGCCGCATCGACAATCTGCCGATCAACGGCCGCAACTACATCCAGTTCACGCTGACCGATTCGCAGGTGCAGCGCGACAGCGCTCCCAACACCGGCGCCGCGCCGACTTCCGGCCTCAACATGAGCGGCCAGCGCGCCCGTTCCAATCTGGTCAACGTCGATGGCGCCGACGCCACCGACAATTCCACCAACGGCGTGCGCTCTACCGTCTCTCAGGAAGACGTGCAGGAATTCCAAATCATCAGTAACAGTTACGCCGCTGAATATGGGCGCGCGGCAGGCGGCGTGGTCAACATCATCACTCGCTCCGGATCGAACGATTTCCACGGCGACGTCTACGGGTATCTGCGCAATCGTGATTTCCAGGCCGTCAACCCCTTCAGCACAACATCCAATCCGGCGTACACCCGCGTCCAGGCGGGCACAGCTTTCGGTGGGCCGATTAAGAAAGACAAAACGTACTATTACTTTTCCTATGAAGTTACCCGCCGCCACGAGACCGGATTCTCCAGCGTCGGCCAGGGAAATTTTGGTCTCGTCCCCTTTAATACGGGTACGGACATTGGCTCGGTGGGACTGGGAGGTCCGGGGAATTTTCCTTTGCCCTTCGGCACTATCCAGGTAACTCCACAGCAGCAACAATACCTGGAGGGTCTAACCCCAAGCGATTTGGGCCTCTACGGCGCCCAACTGCCTAATTATGTTGCTTTGCTGGGCGCCTCCTCCGGCCAAGCCGTGCAGGGAGCATGGCCCACGTCGCTGGTACAAGGCTTGACCGGCCACGCCCTGAGTAGTTGGGCCGGCTTCCCTACGACTTGCGCTCCTCCCGGCCCGTGTTCGCCCGTGCCCACTTCTTACCAGATACTGGCTTCGCAGGTAGGCAACTTCCCCGTCTTCGAAGGCACCAGCCTCTACTCCTTTCGCATCGATCACAATATAAGCAACAGCAACCGGCTTACGCTTTGGGCCCACGTCAGTCCCAGCACCGTCACGGGCATCGAAGTCAACGGCCAGGACCAGCCTTTTGGCCAGAACGCGTACTCGAGGACTTCCCAACAGACCTACCGCGACGCGGCGGGGGTCGTGCAGGATACGTGGACCCTCGGCACCGCCAAGGTGAATGAATTCCGTTTCCAGTACGCCCGGCGAGGTCTAGCTTATTTCTACAATACCCAGGTCCCAGGCGGCGCCGACCCAGGTGTCAACATTACCGGCTACGCCTATTTCGGTCGCGAGCCTTACTCCTATATTCAGCGCGTCGAGAATCGCTACCAGTTCACCGACAATTTTGCCTGGAGCATTGGGCGGCACGACACCAAGTTCGGAGTCGACTTCAACTATATTCCGATCACCGCCACCTTCACTGTGAACTACGGAGGTGTGTACGACTTTGGCAGCTTCGCCGCGGGTGACTTGCCAGGGATTCCCTCAGTCTTCCCCAGCCTTTCACCCGTGCAGGCGTACGGAGCCGGCCTCCCCGGAGACCTCATTCAGGGCATCGGCAATCCCGCGGACTCCTTCTCAAACAAACCTCTGGGCCTGTTCTGGCAGGATTCCTGGCGCGCGAGCCACAATCTCACCTTGAACTACGGGGTGCGTTACGACGTGGAATTCCCGCCCAAGCTCAAGCCCCTGCAAGGGCTGGCGATTCCCGCCTATAACACCCTGGGATTGCAGAAAGGCATCCAGACCGACTGGAACAACATTCAGCCGCGCATCGGCCTCGCGTGGGATCCCAAGGGAGACGGCAAAACCGTAATCCGCGCTTCGTTCGGCATGTTCTATGACCACCCCTTGCTCGGCCTCTATTTCCTGGGCGATGCCTCGGACGCCTCGACCAGCGACCAACTAGCCTTCATCGGTACTGGCCTGTGCAGCAATCCAACCGGCGCCGGCAATCCCGCAAACCTCAATGCAATTCCGATCTTTCAAGGCTTGCCCCTCAACTCAACTTCGGGGGCCTGCGCTGTCTCCAACAACCCTGCGGTAGTGTCGCTCTTGAACTACGTGCCGAACCAACAGCGGTTTTCTTGCCCTGCCGGCGACCCAAGTTGCGGCGTCGCCTCAACATCCAACTCTATATTCCTCGCCCAGAATTACCTCAACCTGAACCCAAGCGCGCCGACATTCATGCCACTCGCCTTCCAGCCCTTCGGCTACCCACAGGCCAAGAATTTCGTGTACGCCTACTCGCAGCAAGCAAACCTGACCATCGAGCGCGACCTCGGCGGCGGCTACGCCCTCAGTGTGGCCTACAACTTTAACGGTGGCCGCCATATCAATCGTCCGATTAACGCCAACACCATTCGCGGGGACTTGATGACCGCCAACTTCTTCGCTGCCGCCGCAGCCGGTCAAAATGCCAGCAGCCCCTTCACCGTGAGCGGCTGCGGCCCCGGCTACGTCGATGCCTCCCTCATGAATTTCTTCCGCCCCGGAGGACTGAATCCCTCCATTGCCTCCGCGTTCCAGTTGAGCGGCTTGGGCCCCTGCGTAGCGCAGGCGCAAGCTCTTCTTGCTACCTTGCCGGGATTCAACAGGGCCTGTAATCCTACGCCGTCAAACGGCTTCTCCTACACCGGCTGCGTCCCGTTCAGCGACATGGATGCCAACTACTCCAACGGCAGTTCGATCTATAACGGGCTGACCGTCAATCTCCGCAAGCGCTTCACCAGGCACTACGAATTCCTGGCTTCCTACACCTGGTCCCACGCTATCGACGATTCCACTGACCTGCAGGCGACGCAAACCCCGCAGGACAGCTACATCCCAGGCGCCGATCGTTCCAATTCCACGTTCGACCAGCGGCAGCGCTTCGTCTTCAGCGGCGTCTACCAGTCTGGCAAACTCGGCGGCCGCGGCTTCGCGAGCAAGTTCTTCAGCAATTGGACGTTTGCCCCCCAGATCGAATTCAGCTCCGGCCGGCCATTCAACATCCTCACCGGCAACGAGGATAATCTCCAGTTTTCTCCCCTCACCGTGCGACCCAACACCTTCGTAAACCCCGCCTGCACAGCGATCGGGAATCTGCCGGTAAATTCGAAGTACTCACCCACCGGAGTTTTCCAGGAACCCTGCATCCTCAACTGGAACGGTAAGATCGGCCTCTCCGGCCTCGCCTCCCTGGACGGCAACCTGGGCCGCAACCCGGCCGTTGCCCCGTGGACGGTCTTCAACGATGTCCGCTTCGCGAAACGCGTCTATTTCGGGGAGCGCGTCAACATGGATTTCATCACCGACATGTTCAACATCGCCAACCGCTACAACGTGGCGGCCGTAAACCCACTCTTCAGCAGCGCCGGTCAGGCCACCGCCGCCTACGACCCGCGCCAGTTCCAGTTCGCGTTGAAATTGAACTGGTAAGTCAGATTTTGGAGTTATGCGCTGGTTGTTTCTGCGAGAGAGTACGAACGTATAAGAGTTACTTTTAGGAGCCGTCGAAAGCCTTCATGAATTGTCGCGGGCGTGCGCCACCACGCTCTCTACGGTGCTTCGATCAACTCCATCTTTCCGTCCCGTGTCCGGTGCAACACTATCAACCTGCCCTTGGGATCGCGGAATACAAAAACATCTTTGTCGCGGAAGTGCGCCTCTTTGATCGCTTCTTCCAAAGTCATCGGACGAAGCGCAACCGAATCCGTGGCATGCACCAGGTGCACTTCGGTGGTTCGCGCCACCGAGGGGAATTTATGAACGAGAACGGAAACGGTGGCATTCTCCGCCAGTCCGAGCGCCGCCTCAATGTTGCCTTCCAATGACTGGCCGTCAAACTTCTTGCCCGCCTTGCGCTTCTTGCTTATCCACTTCGTTTTATGTTTGAGCGCCTGCTTTTGCAGGTGGTCGAGAGCTTCACTGACGGCCGACGCCATGTCGGTGGTCTGCGCCACCCCCACAATGGGACCGTGGGGCGGGTCGATCGTAATTTCGGCCTTGTGCCGGCGCTTTTCCACGGCCAGAATCACCTTGGTCTCGAATCGGTCGCCTAGAATTTTGCGGATCTTGTTGAGGCCGTTTTCAACTTCCTTGCGGATGGCGGGAGTGATTTCGTACTTTCTCGCGGTATATTCCACGTTCATTGCACTCTCCAGTGAGGCGGGAGTCAGAATGCAAAAAAGTCAGAAGTCAAAAGTCAGATTGAAGAAGTAAAAGCGAGTCGTCGCCATTGGGTTGTACTTCCTCAATCTGACTTCTTACTTCTGACTTCACTTTTTCACTCTTCTTTGATGGGTGCTAGGAATTTTCATATCTTCCCGGTACTTGGCCACCGTTCGGCGGGTGACTTGGATACCCTGCGATTGCAGGATGCGGGTGATCTGTTCGTCGGTCAACGGCCGGCTCGGATCTTCTTCTTCGATCAGCTTCTTGACGCGGCGTTTCAAAATCAGCAGCGAAGTGCCGCCGCCCTCGGGCCCCTGCACGCTTTCCGAGAAGAAATACCGCAATTCGAACACGCCCTGCGGCGTATGGACGTACTTGTTGGCGACCGCGCGGCTGACGGTGGAAGGATGCACGCCGATTTCTTCGGCCACTTCCTTGATCATCATCGGCTTCAGTTGATCGATTCCCCGTTCGAGAAAATCCTGTTGGCGCGCCACGATCGAGTAGCACACCTTGGCGATGGTCTGCTTGCGTTGTTCGATATTCTTGATGAGCTGGATGGCGGACTTGTAGCGATCTTTGACGTAGTTCCGCGTGTCGCGGTCATTACCGTCGCGGGTCATCAGTCGCTTGTACGCGGGGTTCAAGCGCAACTGCGGCATGTCTTCATCATTGATGATGACCAGCCATTCGTCGCCGTGCTTGACGAAAGCGACATCGGGCTCAATCAGCCGGGCCGGAACCTTGTTGTAGCGCAAACCCGGCCGGGGATCCAGCGTGCGGACATAATCGAGCGCCGCCTGCACCGCTTCAACTGGACGCCCAATCGCGCGCCCAATTTCCTTGAACTGCTTCAGCGTCACCGCTTTCAAATGCTGATCGACAACGGCAATCGCGTCTCTCACAACTTGCTCGGTCAGGGCGCTCCCGTTTCTGTGCAGCTGCAACTGCTCCAGGTGGTAGCGCAACTGATAGAGCAGGCATTCGCGCAGGTCGCGACAGGCGATGCCCGACGGGTCGAACTGGCGCACAACTTCCAGCGCTTCGTGCAGGTCGGCGACCGTGAAGGTCACATGGAAGCTCACGTCGGGAATCCGCGCTGGCCCCGTTCCCGTACCGGTTTCGTGGTTCGCCGCACTCGGCGGAATCTCAGGCGCCTGAACCCCGGCTGCTACATCGGAGTGAATATCTGGCGCAATATCCTGCACTGCATCTTGTGCGGCACTTTCCAATGTCAACCGCGGAGGCCCGATGTCTAGTGCAGCAACGCCCTCCGATGCAAGAGCAGAAGTATCGAGCTCAGAAGTGTCGTGGTGGAAAGTTTCGAGGTCAGAGGCTTCGCGCGCAGCCTCCGCGACGGCAATCCCCAGCGCCTCCGCTTCACCCACGATCTTGGCCGCCACTTCCACATCTGCCTCCGGAGCCGCAACCGGAGCGATTCCCAGCAGTTCCTCGTCGCTGGCAATCAGATATCCTTCTTCGTTCAGATTCCCAATGATCAGCTCGGCAGCCTGATGCACCGGCGGGCGCACAGAAATCGCGCCGAGTTGCCACAGCAGGTGGTCGCTCAGGTTCCCCGGCTTCGACAGGAAGTTCTCAAATGAAGGCTTGTCGATCTCTTCCATTTCCCCCGAACTGCGATAACCGGGATCCAGATAGTCCTGGAAGAACGAGCCGAAATCGATCTCCTCGAAAGGATCCTTCTTCTCATCCGCGATGGTCGGACC
>JBEKWX010000256.1:0-5960 GCA_049512675.1 Terriglobales bacterium
CGCTTCTGGACTTCCGTCAATTCTTCCGGCAGCGAGGTCTGGCGCAGTTTCACACGCGCTCCCGCCTCGTCGATCAGGTCGATGGCCTTGTCCGGCAGAAAACGGTCGGGAATATAGCGATTCGAATGCGAGACCGAGAAATTGATGGCATCGTCGGTGTAGGTGACGGCGTGGAATTTCTCGTAGCGTTCCTTGATTCCGAAAAGAATCTTGACCGCGTCGACTTCATTTGGCGGCGGAACTTTTACCGCCTGAAAGCGGCGTTCGAGCGACCGGTCTTTTTCTATCGACTTGCGGTATTCCGCGGGCGTGGTTGCGCCAATGCACTGAATTTCGCCGCGCGACAGGGCCGGCTTCAGGATGTTGGCGGCGTCCAGCGAGCCTTCGGCCGATCCCGCACCCACCAGCGTGTGCAACTCATCGATGAAGATGATCGAGTTCTGCGACTCCATCAGCTCTTTCATGATGGTCTTGAGCCGCTCTTCGAACTGTCCGCGATACTTGGTGCCGGCGACGATCAGAGAAAGATCGAGCGCCAGAATGCGTTTGTCGGCGAGGAAGGAAGGAACTTCCCCGTCCGCGATGCGCTGCGCCAGGCCTTCCACGATGGCGGTCTTGCCTACGCCCGGCTCGCCGATCAGCACGGGATTATTCTTGGTGCGGCGGCACAGGATCTGCACCACCCGCTCCACTTCGTTTTCGCGGCCCACCAGCGGATCGAGTTGGCTATCCATGGCGGATTGCGTCAGATCGCGGGAAAACTCACTCAGTAATGAAGACTCGCGCTGTCCGCGTTGCGGCGTGGCTTTTTCCTGGCTGGTGCGCGCCAGTTCTTCGCGGATGGTCGAAAGCCGCAATCCCCGCTCGTGCAAAATCTCAGCCGCAAAACACTTTTCTTCGCGCAACAATCCCAGCAGCAGGTGCTCGGTTCCAATATGTTTATGCGAAAGCCGCTCCGCCTCTTCCGAGGCATACGCCAGCACACGCTTGCATTCGTTGCTCAGGGGAAGATCGACCGAAGTGGAAACCTTTTCCCGGATGGTGGTGTGCCCCTCGATCTGTTTCCGGATCGATTCCACCGACGCATGCGAGCGCAGGAAGCGATTGGTCAGGGCCTTGTCTTCACGCAGCAGTCCGAGCAGCAGGTGCTCGGTCTCAATGTAAGGAGATCCGAACTGGCTGGCCTCGTACCGCGCGAAGAAGATTACGCGCCTGGCTTTCTCCGTGTAGCGTTCGAACATATATCAATTCCCCCCAAAGATCCTGCGGAGCGTCCGCCCTCCGCCCAACCCCTGACTTTACCACCTTAATTATGCATTTCTATCGCCTGATCTCCCAAGCGATATTCACTTTGTAGTAATCCCGTGCTTCTGATCTACCTTTTCGCTATGCCCAAAGCGACTCGGGCGCGACTTCCTCCATTTTGCCCTGATCCAACCGTAAAACCCTATGGCACCGACGTGCGAACGCCAGGTTGTGGGTGGCGATTACCGAAGTCAGTTGGTGGTCGCGATGCAATCGTGCGACCAGTTCAAAAACCAATTCGCCGGTGCGCCCGTCGAGGTCGCCGGTAGGCTCATCGGCCAACAGCACTTGCGGCCGGGTGATGAGCGCCCGCGCCAGCGCCAGCCTTTGCTGCTCGCCCCCGGAAAGCTCGCCCGAACGATGATGCCCGCGCGCTTCCAGCCCCACTTCGCGTAACCACCGCGAAGCCTCCTTTTCGGCGAAAGACAGCGCTTGCCCGCGCGTCAGCAAGGGCATGGCAACATTCTCCAAAGCGGTGAATTCAGGCAGCAGGTAGTGGAACTGCCACACATACCCGATTTCGTGGTTACGAAACTCGGCGGCGGCATCCTCGGAGAGCGAATTCACGCAGAAGTTGGCGCAATATACCGCACCCGCGGAAGGACGATCCAGCGCCCCCAGGATGTGCAACAAAGTGCTCTTCCCCGCACCCGATTGGCCCACGATGGCGAGCATCGTTCCCTTCGCGACCTCAAAAGACAGATTCTCAAAGAGCACAAGCTCGGCTTCGCCTGAGCGAAACACCTTACTTAACCCTTCGACCCTCAACAGAGGATCTTGAGTCATTGGATGCAAACTTCCCCTCCTAAGTATCAACGCCGCCTCTGGCCGCCACCGCAGAAGACGGTCGCTGATCCATTAGACCATGATCCATTAGAGCACGATCCAACAGAGCATGATCTGCCAGAGCACGAGGAGGAACAACCCGTTCCCGCCATTCCGCTTGCGGAAACGAGCTATGCAAAAACTGTATACCCAGGGAAAACAATTGCAATGTGACCGTGGTCACAGATGGGCGAAACGGGAACGCCTGCCGAGCCCTATTCGTACCGCAACGCCTCCGCCGGCAAAATCCGCGCCGCCGACCACGACGGGTAAATCGTGGCCACAAAAGAAATCCCGACCGAAACCAGCGCCACGATCACTCCATCGATTGGCCGCGGCGCGAACGGTACATAGTCAATCGAATAGACCTCGGGCGAGAGCGCAATGAAATGGTAGTGTCCGCCCGCCCACGAGATCGCGTAGCCGAGCACCAGCCCGATCACGGTCCCAATCACGCCGATCAAGACGCCCTGCGCGATAAACACACGCCGGATCTGCCGCTTCTTCGTCCCCAGGGACATAAGCACGGCAATATCTTTCGTCTTCTCCATGACCATCATGATCAGCGAGATCAAAATGTTGAGCGCGGCCACGAACACGATCAGCCCGATGGTGATAAACGTCACCACGCGCTCCAAGCGCAGCGCGCGGAACAGAGGCTTGTTCTGTTCCATCCAACTGGTGGCCATGAAGCCGTGTCCGGCGGCCTGTTCGAGGGCGCGCGCCACCTCGCCCGCCTGGTAGATATCGTCGATCTTGAATTGGATGACCGAAATCACGTCGCCCAACCCAAACAACTGCTGCGCGTCGGCAAGCCGTATGAATGCCCACGAAGAGTCGTAGTCGAAAAAGCCGGAGTTGAAGATTCCCACAACATGAAAGCGAATGTACTTCGGCACCATGCCAAACGGAGTCAGCTCACCCTGAGGAGAAGTCACCAGCACCACCGACCCCACAGTCGCGCCCAGTTCATCCGCCATGTCCTTGCCAAGAATAATCGGAGGCGTAGCCGCAACCCGCTGCTCCACGCCCGCAAGGTCGTCCGGAGATTCGGTTTGTGTGGGGCGGACACTCTTGTCCGCCGCCGTTGCACTTGAATTTGCTTTTGACCTTGTCTCCTCAGCCCCACTCGTCGTCTCCTCAGCCCCAGTCGTCGCCGCAGGCCCTTCTTCCAACGCCGCCGCCGATCCCAGAGTCACCGTTTGCAGCAGATCGCTGACCTTCCGCTCATACCGCGGCAGCATCCCCTTCAGCACCGCCCCGCGCGCCCGCGGCCCGCGCGAAATCAGCACCTGCTCGTAAATCGCAGGAGCCGCCGCCACCACGTGCGGCTGCGTCGATAACTTCTCCAGCAGCGGACGCCAATCCCGAATCCCGTCGCTCTCTACCCGCAGCAGACTGATATGCGCCGTCGACCCCAGCAGCCGTGCCTGCAAATCCTGCCGAAAACCGTTGTTGATGGCCAAAGCAACGATCAGCGAAGCCACGCCCGCCGCCACTCCCAGGATGGAGATCCCGGTAATGACGCCGATAAACGCCTGGCGGCGTTTGGCGCGAAGATAGCGGGTTGCAACGAAGAGTTCGAAGCGCATGGGAAAGAAGCCGTCAGCTTTCAGCCTTCAGCCTTCAGCTAAACCAGAATTATAGCTGGCGTTATTCTCATGCCTGTTGGCGAGGTGGGCTTGATCGCTGCGACGGGAGCGCGAGCCCGATGGTTTTCCTGATGGCTGACGGCTGACGGCTGAAGGCTCGTTCCTGCTATTCTTCCCCTCATGTCTCCCATCCTGACCAGTGTGCTGCTGGGGCTGACCGCAGCGGGCGCGAACGTGTTCGGCGGCGCCATCATCGTTCAGAAGCATTGGGAGCGCTCCTACCTCCGCTACTTCGTCGCGCTGGGTGCAGGTTTCATGCTGGCAACGGCGCTGGTCGAAATGGTGCCCACCAGCATTCAGCTGCGCGGCGGATATGCCGGATTTCTAATCCTGCTCGGATACTTGCTCGTCCATTTTTTCGAGCACACGGTCACCCCGCACTTCCATTTTGGAGAAGAAACTCACGCCGACCAGTTCGTCCATTCTCACAAGGGATACTCGGTTCTGATCGGGTTGCTGATCCACACGTTTTTCGATGGCATCGCGATCGCCTCCGGATTCCTCGTCTCCCAGGCGCTAGGCTGGATCATCTTCCTCGCGGTTTTTCTGCACAAAATTCCCGAAGGATTCACCATCTCGTCGGTGATGCTCGCCAGTGGCCGAAGCCGCGCCTTCGCCTGGGGATCGTCCGTGATGTTGGGCGTAGCCACCGTGGCTGGAGTGATGACGATGGCAATCTTCCGTCACGAGGTAAGCTTCGGCCTACCGCTGTCGGCGGGCGTTACGATCTACGTAGCCGCGTCGGACCTGATTCCGGAAGTAAATAAAGAACCCGGAGTAAAGATGGCCCTACTGGTCTTCGTCGGAGCGGCGTGCATGTTTGTGCTGGATCGGTTCTTTCATGTGCACTAGACCAGTACCCAGTACCCAGAAAAACCTACTCGGGCAGGGACGCGATTAGAACTGGTCTCATAAATGGTTTTCGGTAGGGCACGGCTTCAGCCGTGCCGGCCAGGACCGATAAAAATGCGGGCTTTAGCCCAGCCGCAAGTGCAATACTGCGGCGAAGCGGGGCCCCGTATTCGTCTTTCGAGCATCTGGTACTAAGCGTGTGCTCGGATCGCGGGATAGGACGGCGATTCGTGATGATTGATGCGCTTACTGTATATGTAGATGACAGTGGAACAGACCCGAAATCAAGAGTGGCTGCCGCAGCATTTTGCGTTTCCTCCGTAGAGCGTTGGCAAGAGTTTCTGGCGAAGTGGAACAAGATTGCAGAGCACGCTGGCTTTGAACTCAAGAACTTTCACATGACTGAGTTTGCCGCTTGCAGACGGGACCATTTATGTCAGCAATGTCTGGTAGGGCATACAACGGCCACGGATCACCCTTGGCAAAAGTGGACAGAGGCCAAGCGGGAAAATGTGCTGAACCGAATGGCAAAGGCACTCGTTAAACATGTGGAGTGGGGTGTAGGCCACGCCTATACGAAGAAAGACTACGATGAGCATGTGCGACACTCGCCCGCCCGCGCGGTACTTGGCGATCCTGTTGCAGAGGAATATGTGACCTTCGCCGTCCAACGCTGTGGTGGAAGCTTGGCTGAGTGGAGAGCCGCTAATTTCAGGTCAGACCGTCTAAAGTTTGTTTTCGATACTTCGTCTGCAAGAGAGAAGCGTGACATTGCCAATGTATTTTTTGCGGCCGCTAACGATCGAGCGCAGCGCGTGAATGGGATTGAGCAATGGTTCAATCCCGAAGAAGGTGTCGCATACGAGAGCAGAAAGAAAACTCATCAATTGCTATCCGCTGACATGCTTGCATGGACTATTGGGAGTATTCGCGCGTTGGATATGTTTCGGCGGGGTCGGTTTGTTGAGTCGTATTGGCTGGCGAAGGTTTTTGTTTCCAGTGAACATGTAAAGATCGGATACTTGAGCAAAGACACGTTAGCTCAGTGGGAACAGGACAAACTCAATGAAGCAGCAGCAAGATAGGCTAAATTGCATTAGTCTCGACTTGATCTGACATTTGCTAAACTCTCGCGATAGCGGGGAAGGAGAATGTCAGATGAGTACCGACGAGAAGATCATCAAGAACAAAGTGGGGTTGCTGAAGCTCAGCGAAGAGTTGTACGAGAAGGGTGGCGAGTTGGCATTGCGCGAGATCAGCCGACGCAAACCCTGTCCCCGCAATCGGGTCGAAGAACACGTCGAAAAGGCGGTGCTGGAGATCGCC
>JBEKWX010000257.1:0-5835 GCA_049512675.1 Terriglobales bacterium
GAATGGCATTTTCGTCTACGGATTTACCCTCGCCGAAATCGAGGCCCAGATCCACGCTGCCTTGGGAGTGTCGTAATGGAGCATCGTAATGGAAGATAACTTTGAGCCCATGATCATCGCCCTGTGCTGCAACTGGTGCTCCTACGCCGGCGCAGACCTGGCAGGCGTTTCCCGCACCCAATACCCGCCCAGCATCCGCATCGTCCGCGTGATGTGCTCGGGAATGGTGCATCCCAACCTGGTGATTGATGCCTTCACCAAGGGCGCGGACGGCGTCCTCATCTGCGGCTGCCATCTGGGAGATTGTCATTACCAGGAAGGCAATTACAAAACCGAAAAACGCGCGGATGCCATCAAGCTGATGCTCGCGGATTTCGGTATCGAGGAAGAGCGCTTTAAATTGGAATGGGTTTCGGCGGCCGAAGGGCCGAGATTTGGGCAGGTAGTGCGGGATTTCACTGAGCAAGTGAAAAAACTCGGGGTCAGCCCGTACAAGCAGTAAGAGAAGCGACTTGATCTGGTATGGCGTCCCGCAAGTTCGTGGCATAAATCCACTCTGTCATCCTGAGCGAAGCGAAGGACCTATGTAATTGGCCGCGCAAATGCGACAATGCGGCCCACGCAAGGGCCGTGGATGAGCGCTTCTCCTCCCCGGTGCGAAGGCCGCAGACAAGTCTGGGAAGCGGGCGCTATACTTCGATATACTCTAAAGATCAGAGAGATAGAAGTTTAGGGATAATGGAATCCCACCCTCTCCGCCAGACCCAGCACTTGCAAAGGAACTCTTCTCTTGAACAGTCCCCTCCAAACCCCGTTTGATAGTGTCGAGAATGCTCACCAATACGTGCGACTTTTGGTCGAGGCCATCACCGAAGCCAAGACCGAAATCGCAGCCGACCTCGGTGCGGCCGCACAAGCCAAATCGGAGCGCCGGGTGCAGGCGCTGCAGATCGTGCAATTCAAGCTGGACAAACTGGAGCAGCACCTGCAGAGCAGCAGTCGCCTGCTCAACGACCTGCGCACCTTGCGACGGCTCCTGTTGGACGAACGGTCCGAACCCGCCGCGGCCAGCCCCGACGGAATTGTCCGGAATTCTGAGGAATAGATTCCGGCCCGTATTCGAGCAGGGCTGAGTGTTGCCGGTTCACGCTCTCAATTTTTCGGCAAACTTCTTTTCCAACTTCGCCAGCTTCGGCGAGATCGTGAACATGCAATAAGGCTGGCGTGAGTTTTCGTTGTAGTAGTTCTGATGGTAGTTTTCGGCCACGTGAAATTCCTCGGCCGGCTCGACTGCGGTCACGATCGGTTCAGGAAACACTTTCGCCGCCGTCATCTCCGCAATCACATCCTCCGCAATCCGCTGCTGCTCTTCATCGCTGTAGAAGATCACGGAGCGATATTGCTCGCCGGCATCATTTCCCTGCCGATTCAGCGTGGTCGGATCGTGCATCGTGAAAAACACGTCCAGCAGCTCGCGATAGTTGATCTGGTCAGGATCAAAGGTGACGCGCACGACTTCCACATGCCCTGTGTCGCCGCCGCACACCTGGCGATAAGTAGCCTGGTCGGCGCGTCCGCCCATGTAGCCTGACTCCACCTGTGTGACCCCGGTCAGACGCTGAAAAACGGCTTCCATGCACCAGAAACATCCGCCGCCGAAAACCGCTGTTTGCTCTTTTGCCATGCTGATTAGATGCGTGCGCGCTCGCGAAGTTACGGTTTTGCTTTGCTGCTTTTCTGCACCGCTCTTACCATCCCCTTTCACTGGATTTCGAGCGACACCACCGCATCTTCGCCATCGATTTCCTCAGCCTGCGCCAACGCTGCGCTGGCGTGCCTGGCCACCTCGGGATCGCCACTAACGGCAAGACTCCGTAACAGTGCCATAGCCTCATCCACCTTGCGATTTGCCATGTAAATATTGGCGAGATTGAATTGATACCATTCATCCCTCGGCGACAATCTCACCGCATTCTTCATGGTCATCAGACCTTTTTCGGGCTCGCCCGAGACTGCCTGCGCGTAGGCCAGCAGCGAATACGCATCGGCCAGCTTCGGATCGAGCGCAATGGCGGTTTCCAGTTCCTTTTTCATCTCATCCGACTTAACGCCACTCCTGAGGCCTCCGGCGCGGTTCATCAGCAGGGCGTGGTAGTAATGCACGCGAGGGTCCTTGCTGTCGCGCTCGGCGGCCCGCCGGAAATATTCGCCCGCGTGTTCATAGTCCTGCCGCAGCAGATAGGCGTACCCTGCACCGCGCAGCGCCGAAGCATTATCGGGATCCATCTTCAGCACGTCCTGAAATTCGACGAGCGCCCGATCCTGGTGGTCAGAAGAGTGGGCATCGATATCGGCCAGGAGGGCGCGCGCGTCCGCCACACTCACGGACGTCTCAGTAAACTGCGCGGCGACAATATTCGGAGGCGTGGGGATCGCGTAGTGATTGAATCGCCCGCTGCTCAAATAGGTTTGGAGCGCTGTATCAAACTGCTTCGGTGTCATCCCAAAAGCTAACTCGATCGCCTGTTCAATGGTTTTCTTCTGGTTCACGGTCGCGTCAAAATAGTCCACCAGCTTGGGCGTCAGCTTGTTGTCATAAAGATAGTGCACCACCAGGCTGGACTCCGCGTAGAACATCGTGCGCTGCTCCCCGCTCTCGTTGTAGGTCTTCGAATTCTGCTGCACACGAAACAGATCGGCGATCCGCATCATTCCGGTTCGTTCCAGGATCCGGCAGGTATCCGCGGGTATCTTGCCCACGCGGGCTTCTTTGTCGTCGACTTCGATACTCGAGAAATACTCGGCGAATCCTTCCCAGAACCAGGGATCGGCACTCCCCGAAAAATTGCCGCTCATCAACTGGTGGGCATACTCGTGAAAGACCACCGGCCAGGGATTATCGACCGACACATCGAGCATGATGAAGGTGCGATCATCGCCACCCTGGAATCTTCCGGCGATTTCGACCGGCTTCCCCTTAAAGAGCGGCGCCATTTGCCTTATTTCCCTGGTGCTTCGGAAGGCTACGATTTGTAGCGGTGCCGGCAGATTCACCTCCGCCTTGGTCATCAAGTTGCCGAAGACGGAACGTATCTGTTCGAAGTGAAAAGCGACATCGCGGCCGTGCTGGTCGCCGGCATCCGTGATCACGGAGAAATTCGGCGAGCGTATTTCCACCCACTGCGTGCCGCCGGCAAAACTCTGGCGCGACCACAGCACGACGTAGGTCAGCGCAAAGCAAAGTTTAAGGAAGCGCATGGCTGGCTGCCTCCCGAGAACCGGAGATAGTACCGCACAATGCGCCCGAAGCAAATAATTATTTTTGCAGGGAAACTGCTGGGACCGTTTTAGCGGGCAGTCTGGTAACACCGGCCAGACGACTTATACGGATACCGTGAAAGACGTCTCCGTACGCGTAACCGGCCGGTAAAGCGTGTCGCGCTCGATTGGTTCGCGCCCGGCTTCCGTGATCAGGCGCACCAGATCGTGCCGGCGCAGGCCTTGCGGAGTGGTCGCTCCAGCATCGTGGTAGATCTTTTCCTCGACCACGGTCCCGTCAATATCGTCGGCTCCAAAGCGCAGCGATATCTGCGCAATCTTAGGAGTCATCATCTGCCAGTAAGACTTGATATGCGGAAAGTTATCAAGCACCAGGCGGCTGACCGCAATCTGCTTTATGTCGGTCATGCCGGTGGTAGTAAAAAGATGCTGTAGCGGCGTGTTCGCCGGATGAAAGGCAAGTGGAATAAAAGTCTGGAAGCCGCCAGTTTCATCCTGCAAGGCACGCAGTTTGAGCAGGTGGTCGACGCGGTCTTCGTCGTCTTCGATGTGGCCGTAGAGCATGGTGGCGTTCGATTTAAGCCCGATCTGGTGGGCAAGGCGAGCGGTATCGAGCCATTGATCCCCGTCAATCTTATGATCGCAAATAATGTGCCGCACCCGATCGGCAAAAATTTCAGCCCCGCCGCCGGGCAGCGAATCGACGCCCGCTTCTTTTATTTTTTCCAGCGTCTGGCGGATCGTCAACTTAGCCCGCTTAGCCAGGTAAGCAACTTCCACCATGGTAAAAGCTTTCATGTGGACAAGCGGAAAGCGCTCTTTCAATCCGGAAACCAGGTCAAGAAAATACTGAAACGGCAAATCGGGATGCAGCCCCCCAACAATGTGAAACTCAGTAACCGCTTCGGTGTAGCCGGAAGCGGCCGTCGCGAAGGCTTCTTCCAGCGCCATGGTGTAAGCGCCAGGAGTATCCTTCTTGCGCCCAAAAGCGCACAACCGGCAAGCAGCCACGCAAACATTCGTCGGATTGATATGGCGGTTGACGTTGAAGTAAGCCTTGTCCCCATGCATCCGCTCCCGAACCCAGTTCGCCAGCCACCCCACGGCAAGGATGTCCCCCGTCCCATAAAGGACAAGCGCATCGGCCTCGTTGAGGCGCTGGCCCGCGAGAACTTTATCCGTGATCGGGAGCAGGCGCGGATCGTCGGTCTGGAATGGGTGCGCGTTCGGCATCTGTTTAATAATAACCCAGCCTCTGCGGCGGATCACATCGGTTGTGAAGCCTGCGCGGACAACTTCCGTGTAGAGACGGGGCTTGCCCCGTCTCAAATGCGGTAAGCCGCGTCTCTACAGTCGGACCAGCAGGTCGGCGGCAACAAAAAGGAAGAACACCACCGAAATCACCCCATTCATGGTGAAGAACGCGGCGTTCAGCTTACTCAGGTCATCGTGACGCACGAGTGTGTGTTCGTAGAGCAAAAGCGCAGCCACAGCGGCCACTCCTGCTATAGCCAGCTTACCCAGTCCGAAAGTGACGACCAGCGCGAGCAGCAGCCCAAGCATCACAATGTGAAACAAACGGGCGATGACGAGCGCGTTCCTGATTCCGAAATAACGCGGCAGCGAGTGCAAGCCGTTGCTGCGGTCGTGGTCATGATCCTGGCAAGCGTAGATCACGTCGAATCCGCCGACCCAGAACGTTACCGCGGCCGTGAGCAGCAGTATCCGCGGATCAAGCGACCCGCGAACCGCAATCCACGCGGCAGCCGGAGCTATGCCGAGGGCAAATCCGAGAAACAGATGCGACCAGCGCGTGAATCGCTTGGTGTAGGAATAGAGAAGTATTACCGCGAGCGCCACCGGTGAAAGCATCAGCGTCAAGCGGTTCAACTGCGAAGCGGCGAGAACGAAAATTCCGCAAGCCACCAGAACGAATGTGCTCACGAACGACGGCGTCAACTGTCCGACCGGCAGAGCGCGAGTAGCAGTGCGGGGATTGGCGGCGTCAATCGAGGCGTCGGCCAGGCGATTGAAGGCCATAGCAGCCGACCGCGCCGAAACCATGGCTACGACAATCCACGCCAGTTGCCGCCACGCCGGCAAACCTCCGGCAGCCAGCATGGCTCCGCAGAGCGCGAATGGGAGCGCGAAGATCGAGTGCTCCCACTTGATCATCTCCAGCGTGATCTTCAGATTTCGAAGCAAGCCCACAAGACAATTCTAAAGCAGCGATCTGAGAATAGTAGCCAGTGCCCCAGGTTCTCGTCCGTTCTTTGGACGCTAACCTGGGTGAAGGGCGCTCTGAGAATAGTGGCCAGCGGCCCGATGTGTCATTCAATCGATGATTCAATACCTCAATATCCCAATGATTCAATATTTCTAGCCACTGTCCACTGTTCCTTCCACCAGCGGCACAAACCGGCAACCTTCGAGGATCCTTACCTCAGGCTGTCCGCTGGCTTTGAAGATTAATTGCAATTCCTGGCTGGAGGGCGGGCCGACCGGCACCATCATGCGTCCACCATCGCGCAACTGATCAAACAGCGCTGGCGGCAT
>JBEKWX010000258.1:0-5818 GCA_049512675.1 Terriglobales bacterium
GACGGCTGGTAGCCCCGGCAGGAATCGAACCTGCATATTCAGTTTAGGAAACTGAAGTCCTATCCGTTGAACGACGGGGCCACTCGAAATCAGGTTAGCACGCCTGCGCCGGAGCAAGCACGGGACGTAAAGGGGCGCTCAATCCGCGCATCATGCGCTCGAACTGCGGGATGTCGAGAGACTGGGGCCCGTCAGAGAGGGCGCGCTCGGGACAAGGATGCACCTCGACGATGATGGCGTCTGCTCCAACGGCAATCGCGGCGCGCGAAACCGCCGCAATCAGGCTCTGTTTGCCGGTGCCATGCGACGGGTCGGCCACCACCGGCAGGTGCGAAAGTTCTTTGGCGAGAGCGACGGCGGAAAGGTCGAAAGTGTTGCGCGTGGCGGTTTCGAACGTCTTGATTCCGCGCTCGCAAAGGGCGACCTGATCGTTGCCTCCGGAAAGCAGGTATTCCGCCGCCAGCAGCCACTCCTTGACCGTGGCCGAGGGGCCGCGCTTGAGCAGAATCGGCTTCTTGACGGTCGCCAGCCGGCGCAGCAAGGCAAAGTTCTGCATGTTGCGCGCGCCCACCTGAAGCATATCGGCGTACTCACAGATCAGGTCCACGTCTTCCGTACTCATGACCTCGGTCACGACCGGGAGGCCGGTGAGATCGCGAGCTTCTCGCAAAATCTTCAGCGCTTCAATTCCCAGGCCCTGGAACTCATACGGAGAGGTGCGGGGTTTGTAGGCTCCGCCGCGCAGCATGGTAGCGCCCGCGCGCTTCACCGCTTGCGCAGTCTCCAACAATTGCTCGCGCGATTCTACAGAGCAGGGACCGGCAATCACGACCACTTCGGGTCCGCCGATCTTTATTCCGCCAGTCTTTACTCCGCCCGTCTTTCCCGCGCCGACAATGACTACCGACGGATGCGGCCGCGTTTGACGGCTGACGAGCTTAAAGGGCTGGGCGATGGCGACCACGTTATCCACGCCGGGCGCGACCGAAAGCGCTTCGATTTCATGGCGGCGCCCGCCACTGCCGACGGCCGCAACTATGGTGCGCTCGGTACCCCGCGTGACGTGGGGCTGGAATCCGGCTTCGCGGATGCGTTGAATGATGTGGTCGATCTGCTGTTCGGTGGCGCTGTCGGACATGTTCACAATCATGGCGATTACCTTTCTATGTGCCGCCAAAAAGAAAAGCCGCGATTCTATCGCGGCTTTGGCGGAATCTTTGAGCTGTCTCTATTGCCCTGGTGACTGGCTGCGATTCTGCACCTCCGCCGCGAATGGGAACCAATAGCGGCTAAACAGGCGAAAGCTGCTAAATCGAGTCATAGAGATGTTGAGCCGGCAAACCTTGAAATACCGCTGCCTTCTAAACCTGGTCGAACCGGGACTACTGCGTCCCTAGAGAACTGGCAACACTGGAGAACGCGTTGTTGGCGTTGCCCCCTATCAGACGCACAGTGCCGATCACCAATACCAGGATAACGGCGAGCATGACAGCATATTCAGCGATATCCTGCCCTTGATCGTCCGTGCAAACGCTGCGAAGAAACTGCATCATGGATCCTCCGGGGCCCCTGGAGCAAACTATTTCCGGTAAAGCTTGTGCAGCTAATAATGCCGCCTCGGACGGCGATTGTCAATCGTTACAAGAGCTGGCATCTTAACACTGTTGGCACCACTACTGAAGTCAGAACCCGAGCCCCGCGCGGAGTTCACGAGAACCTGTAAATTATGACAGTTGCGTTTGGCTAACGCCTCCGGGCTGGCTTGTACCAGTGTTCTCTTTCCCGTTTTCTCGCTCTCGTTTTCGTGTTGGCAAACAAGAACTACGGTTCTGTCGCCGGAAAAACTGACGATGCCGTCGGGGCCGCCGTATCGCTGACGAGTTGGCGGGCGGATTGGGAGGCGTAGTCGAGTACGCGGCCCGGCAGCACTCCGAGGTAGAGCGTAAGCAGCACGCAAATCGCGATGGCTAGCCCTGCCGCCACGGGCACGGGAGCGAAGGGGACCTCGCCCCGTGGTTCACGCATGTACATCATGACGATAATACGCAGGTAATAATAAGCGCCCACGGCACTGTTCAGCACCAGAATGATCGCCAAGCCAACCAGATTCGACTTCAGCGCGGCACTCAATACGTAGAACTTGGCGAAGAAGCCGCCCGTGATCGGAATACCAATCAAAGACATCAGGAAGAATGTGAAAGTCGCCGCCAGCACGGGGGATTTCCTGCCGAGGCCGGCGTAATCTTCGAGCGTGACATACTTTTCGCCGGCGTTCGCGAAGTGGCTGACGACAGCAAACGCTCCGACGTTCATCGCAGCATAGGCGGCAGAGTAGAACATCGCTGCGGACGCGCCCAGCGCCGGTTGTGCCGCAAACGCGACCAGCAGATACCCGGCGTGGGCAATCGAAGAATAGGCGAGCAGGCGCTTGACGTTGTCCTGCACCAGGGCGCATACATTTCCCAGCGTCATGGAAAGCGCGGCTGAGACCCAGATCAGCCAGAAGCGTCCGGGTGCGTTCGCTTCGAACATGACCCGCAGCAGAACCGCGAACGCCGCCGCTTTCGGACCCGTTGACATCAGGCCGACGATCGGAGCCGGGGCTCCCTCGTAGACGTCGGGAGTCCATACGTGAAAGGGTGCAGAGGCGACCTTGAAACCCAAGCCTACGAACATGAGCGCCGTCGCAACATACGCCAGAACCGGCACATTGCCGGAGCGCAGCACCTGGCTGATCGCGTCAATGTTGGTGGAACCGGTCGCGCCGAACATGAGCGCGACGCCGTAGAGGAAGAACGCCGTGGCAAACGATCCCAGCAGAAAGTACTTCAGCGACGATTCGCTGCTGGAGGCATCGCGCCGCCGGAAACCTGCCAGCACGTAAGTCGAGATGGACGAGATTTCCAGGGCAATAAAAATAAGTACGAGTTCGATCGCCGACGACATTAAACACATGCCAACCGTGCCGAACAGGATTAGCCCGTAGTACTCCCCGGCGCGAATGCGCTGTACCGCCAGATATTCATAAGAACTGAGGATGACCACCGCCGCAATCGCGATGACGAGGAAGTGAAAATAGACGCTGAAGTCTTCCACCCGAACCATGTTCCAGAAAGCAGTTCCGGGGTACTGCGCCATCCAAAACGTCGAGGCCAGCGCGGCCAGGGTGCCGATCAGCGCGATCGTGCCGAGCGCCTGGTGACTGTTTTCTTCGTCGAGCAGCGGGTCGACAACCATTACCAGCATGCCGAAGATCGAGAGCACCAACTCCGGCAGGATGCGCATGTAGTCGGCGCCCGGGGGCGACGTGGAAGTCTGCAACTGTGCCAGCAGGCCCGGCAATGAATGCGCGAACGCCGTCATCGTCGTTATCGTTGTTATCGTCGCTATTATTACCCCCATCATCGGCCCACCATCCTGCTGGCCAATTGGGTGAAGGGAGCGAGGGCCGCTTGCACCGCTGGATCAATCGCGCCGAGCCACACCAGCGGCGCAACGCCCATCACCAGAGCGGCAACCGCAATCGGAGCAAGCGCTGCCTGCTCACGCAGGTTGAGATCGGACAGAGTGTTATTGACTTCGTGCTTCACTTTGCCGAAAAAAACGCGCTGATACATCCACAGCAGGTAGCAGGCGCTCCAGATCACGCCGGTCGCGGCCAGGATTCCATAGATCGGCCGCGCCTGGAATGCGCCGCTCAGCACCAGAAACTCGCCGATGAAACCGTTCAGCAGCGGCAGTCCGACTGAAGCCAGCACTGTCACCAGAAAGAAGGTGGCGTACTTGGGCATGGGGGTCGCCAAGCCGCCAAAATCGGCGATCTCATAGGTGTGGCGGCGTTCGTAGAGGAGGCCCGCCAGCATGAAGAGCCCGCCAGTGGCGACTCCATGCGCCAGCATGACGAAGACGGCTCCGTTCAGGCCAGCCGTCGTGAAACTGAAGATTCCGAGGACGACGAATCCGAGGTGACTGATCGAAGAATACGCGATCAGCTTTTTCATATTCGGCTGCACCAGCGAGACCAGCGCCCCGTAGATGATGCCGATCAGCGCCAGCACCATGATCCAGGGCGCGTTGCGCTGCGCCTGCGCGGGAAAAAGGCCGACATCGAAACGCAGCAGGCCGTAGGTGCCCATCTTCAGCAGCACGCCGGCCAGCAACACCGATCCGGCGGTAGGCGCTTCCACGTGCGCGTCGGGCAGCCAGGTGTGGAAAGGGAAAATTGGGACCTTTACCGCAAAGGCGATGAAGAAGCCGAGGAACAACCACAGCGAGGCGGTTTCGAAACCGGGCACGCCGCCGCCGCGAATCGCGTTCTGGATGACGACAAAATCGAAGCTGCCGGTCTTCGCATACAGCCAGATAATCGCCGCCAGCATGAACGTCGAGCCGAGGAAGGTGAACAGGAAAAACTTCACCGCGGCGTAGACCTTGCGTCCATGGCCGTACATGCCGATCAGCAGCGCCATCGGGATGAGCGTCGCTTCCCAGAAGAAGTAGAACAGGAACAAGTCGAGCGCGGTGAAAACGCCGATCAGAGCCGTCTCCAGGATCAGCAGCAGGATGAAGAATTCCTTCACCCTCTCATGAATCGAAGTCCAGGAAATCAGCACGCACAGGGGCGTGAGGAACGTGGTCAGCACCACCAGCCAGACGGAAATTCCGTCTATTCCCATGTGGTAATGAATGTTGGGATTAGTGACCCAGACTTTGTCGATCTCGAATTTGAAGGCGCCAATCTCGCGATGCAGGTGTACCGGCAAATGCAGCGAGGCTACAAATGCCAGCAGGGAGATCACGAGGGCAAACAGCTTGATGTCACGATCGCGGCGCGGGATCAGCAGAATCAGCAGCCCGCCCCCGGCAGGAATAAAGGTCACCAGCGAAAGAATGAATGGACTGAGGGTCTCCAAACTCATCGGGCCCACACTCCCATCCAGATCATGTAGGCGATCACCACTGCTCCGCCAGCGGCCACCCAGCCGGCGTACGACCGCAGATTCCCCGACTGCATGTGGCGGGCGTTGTCAGATACGTGGCGCGCAGCGCTGGCTGAGTTGTTCACCGTGGCATCGATCACGTTCTGGTCGACGCCGTGCCAGAGAATTTCGGTCGAGCCGTCGATCAGCGGCTTGACGAAAAGGACGTTGTAAAGCTCGTCGATGTAGTACTTGTGGGCGACAGTCTGGTAGAGCCCGCCGAGGCTGGCGGCGATGCGCGCGGGCAATTGCGGACGGCGGAAATAGAGGGTCCAGGCGAGAAAGAGTCCTAGAAAGGCCGCACCGACGGAAATCAGCATGAGGAGGGTTTCAGTGCCTGTGCCGGCAGCTTCACCGGCGGTCTCGTGCGCCAGTTCCGCGGCGCTTCCGCTCTGGAAAACCGGAGCGAGAAAGTGTTCGAAGCGGCCACCGATGCCGATCCATCCCCCAACCAGCGACAGGAACGCCAGGACGACCAGCGGGCCCAGCATCACCCACGGGCTTTCGTGCGGCGCGCCGTGGCCATGGCCATGACTCTGATCGTCGTGCCCATGAGCATCGCCGTGCGCCGCAGTGCCGCGATAGTCGCCGAAAAATGTCAGGAACCACAGGCGGAACATGTAGAACGAAGTGATAAACGCGGTGATGACGCCGATCAGCCAAAACACCCAACTTCCGTACTCACTCGAATAAGCCTTCCACAGGATCTCGTCTTTGGAGAAAAATCCGGCAAAGGGTGGGAAGCCGGCGATCGCAAATGTCGCGATGGTCATGGTCAAGAAGGTCCAGGGCATGTACTGCCGCAGCCCGCCCATCTTTCGCATGTCCTGTTCGCCGCC
>JBEKWX010000259.1:0-5768 GCA_049512675.1 Terriglobales bacterium
GATTCCAGGTCCTTGCCCACGGTGGCCACCGTATAGGCCACCTCTGCCTCAACCAGGAAACGGTCGCCCCACCACAAAACTTCCGAATGGCTCAGCAGGTTCCATAAGATTTCCGCCGTCATTGCAACCATCATTGGACTCGCCGAGGTCAGCACGGCCAGAAACTCGTTCTCTTCCCAGCATCCCAAAAAGTTTTGTGCATCCAGGCTGTTGCGCAAGGTGTGCGCCGCGGTGCGCAGAAAGGGCTCAACCGACTGCGGACCGTGTTTGGCGCGAAACTGCTTCAACCCCAGCACCCGTATCCGGAGCAGCCCGAAGCCGCTATGCGATTCCTCCATGGCCGCCATGCATTCCTTGAGCACCGCTCGCGTCAGCCGGCGTGAAGGAATTCCCGTCGCCGCGTCCAGACAACCGCACATCGGCGGCCCAGACGGTTCCTCGCGGCATACATACGCCTCTTCGAATAGAACCGTCACACCCCCAATCGCGTCCCCGTGTTCCAGTATCGGCCGCGTGCGGATCCTCACCGCTACCCGGTGTCCATTCTTGTGCAGGTAGAAAGCGGTGCATTGCTGCGGCGTCCGCTGGGCGAGGGTCATGGTCACCGGACGTTGCTCCCCACTCAAGCGGTTGCCCCGCCGATCGCAGGCCTGCACTACATCTTCCGGAAGATGTCCCACTACGTCGTGCGACAGATGTCCGGTGATGGATTCCGCGCCCCGGTTCCAAAAACGGATCCGACGTTCCCGGTCCACGATATAAATTCCCACGGGCAAGTCTTCGACCAAGTGCCGGAACAGCTTCGGGTAATCCAGAAGGTTAGAAGACACTTTTGGCTGCGCCTCCTCCTAGTTTCATCGGCAGTCAAGGCACAGAACTTAAGGGGCCAGAAGTGGCGCACGGCAGGGCGCTAGGTATTGCTCAATATCTGCGGGGTGCCCGCAATTCCATCGTATATATCGGCGCCTGGGCAAACCTTTACACCTTGTTCCACTGCGTTAGAATTGGGGCGGCAACTCTGGGAGCTTCTCCGTTTATGCCGGATCCTGGCGACAGCGTCAAAACTCCCCCCGTGATCAACGACCTGGCAGGCCGCCGGGTCGGCCGGTTCCTGGTGCAAGACCGGATCGGCGCCGGTGGCATGGGGCACGTCTATCGGGCTGAGGACACCATCCTGAAGCGAGTCGTTGCCATCAAGCGGATGGCGCCGCAGCTCCAGTTCGATGAGCGTGACCGCGAACGATTTCTGAAGGAAGCGCAGCGCGCTTCCGCCCTCAATCACCCCAACATCGCTGCCATCCACGACGTGATCGAAGAGAAGGGAGAGATTCTTCTCGTCATGGAGTATATCGAGGGGCAGACGCTGCGGGAACGGATGCGGGCACCGATCAGCATGGCGGAATTTGTGGCAATCGGCATGCAGTGCACCAAAGGTTTGGCCGCGGCGCATGATCAGCGCATCGTGCATGGCGATATCAAGCCCGAGAACATCATGTTGGCCGGCGGGCAGCGCGTGAAGATTCTCGACTTCGGTGTGGCCAAGTGGTTCGCCGGCGCCGATCCCAAGGAAGCGACACGGAGTCAGGTAAGCATGACGATCTCGACCAGCGGGACGCCGGGTTACATGGCTCCGGAGGTCTTGCAGCAAAAAGTCTACGACGGACGGGCGGATCTTTTTTCTCTGGGCCTGGTTTTCTACGAGATGCTGGGTGGGAAGCAGCCCTTCATGACCGACAGCTTTGCCGGGACCGTCGGTCGTGTGTTGCACCTGGAACCACCTTCGCTGCACGAGATCAACCACAGCGTGCCCGCTGCGCTGGCGGGAATCGTCGAGCACATGCTTGTCAAGGACCCAGCTTCCCGTTATCCAACCGCGCACGACCTGCTGGACGATCTGCAGGCCGTGCAGCGCGGAGATAAGCCGGTATTCGGCGGGCTGCCATCGAGCCCGGCACGAAGTCGCTACAAGTTGGGGAGTCTCTCTCGCGGGTGGAAGCAGGTGCTGATCGCTACCGCGGCGGCATCCCTCCTGGTTGTGCTCCTCTTCCTACTATTCGGGGCGCGATTCCGCCACACCCCTAATCTGCCTGTAGTGACCTCCAGTCGTGCGGCTCTGCCTCAAAACATAAGTCTGGCGGTTCTTCCGCTAGAGGTGCCGGAAGGAGATCTCCAGTTTGCCGCGCTCGCGAATGGGTTGGTGGCCACGCTTGCGGCCAAGTTGTCTCAGCTCGGCGAGAACCACGAGGTGCAGGTGGTCCCAGCCAGTGAGATGCGCAGCAAGCACGTAACTACCCTCGACCAGGCACGCCAGGAATTTGGCGTTAATCTCGGCCTGCGCGTCGATCTCCAGCGCTCCGGAGATCTGCTGCGGGTTACGTCCACCTTGTTGGACGCGAAGACCGGGCGCGTGCTGGCGGCCAAAAGCTTCGACGCCCCCCTCAGCGATCCTTTCAAGATTGAAGATGAGGTTTCGAACGGCGCGGCCGCCGCCCTGGGAGTCACACTTCGCCCCGAAGAGCGCCGTGAACTGGTGGAGCACGGCACCAGTCTTCCCGAGGCCTACAACTACTACCTGCAGGCGCGCGGCTATCTGGACGTTCCCTTCAAGCCGGAGAACGCCAACAGCGCGATCGCGCTCCTGAGCGAGGCGCTGAAACTGGACCCAAACTACGGGACCGCCCGGGCGGAACTCGGCATGGCTTATTGGTGGAAATACGATTCCACTAAGGATAAGCGGGCGGTCGCGTTGGCGAGGGAAGCGTGCTCTAAGGCGGTGGAATCGGGCAACGCCGGCGCCGAAGGGCACATTTGCGTTGGCGTGGTTGCAAATGGCACCGGGCAGCACGAATTGGCCGCGGGCGAGTTTCAAAAGGCGGTGCAACTGGACCCCACAAATGATCGGGCGTACACTGGGCTAGCGATCGCCGAAGAGCATTTGAACCGGCTGGACGAAGCGGAAAAGACCTTCCAGCAAGTCATCCAACTCCGGCCGCAACATGCCGGGGGCTACCTAAATCTGGGAGCTTTCTATTTACAGCAGCAACAAGTGGAAAAGGCGATCGATATGTTTTCCCGTGCAGTGGCGGTGGCGCCCGACAGCTACCGCGGTTACAGCAACCTCGGGGCGGCGTATCTTTACGAGGCCAAATACGCCGAGGCCATCCAACCGCTGCGGCAATCAATCGCGATTCGCCCGACTTCTGACGCGTACAACAATCTGGGCACCGCATATCTCCGCTTGCGGCGCTTCCCGGATGCGATCGGTGCTTATCAGGAGGCAGTGAAGCTGAACGAGAGTCAATACGTGGTGTGGGGCAGTTTGGCAGACGCTTACCACTACAGCGGCAATCAGGCGGCGGCAAAAGCGGCCTATGAGAAGGCGGTCGGTCTTGCCAACCAGCAACTCGAAGTGAACCCGAAAGATGCCGAAGTGAACGGCGACGTCGCCGATTTCTACGCCATGCTCGGGGACCGGAAACACGCCTTGGCATTCCTGGACCAATCGCTGCGCTGGGGCCAAGGCGACAAAGATCTCCTATTCAATGCGGCGTCGGTTTACCAGGAATTAGGGGAAAGCGATATGGCGCTGGAGTGGCTGAAAAAGTCGCTCGACGCAGGAGTTCCCGTGGCAACTGTGCTCGAGACGCCCCTCTTTGAGTCACTCAAGAACGACCCACGCTTCCTAGCTTTAGTACAGGGCCGAACCCACTGATCCAAATTACGGGTGATCCAGATTACGGGTGATCCAGATTACGGGTGATCCAGATTACGGGCTTCATCTAACTTCAGATCAGAGGAGAACCAACATGGCAGCGAATCCATTACCCAGGCCAAGAACAGCAGCGATCGACTTTAACGTCGACGCATCGACGGTCACCGGCAACATCGGTTCGGCGGCTGCGAACGATACCATCAACTGGGGCCTCACCCCCACCGAACCCCAAACCTCCATTCAGGTACAACCTGTAAACGCGCATTACCCGTTCGCTGTAAATTCTTTTACCGTTGATCCGGGGACCACACATCCGAGCACTGTGCTACCGAATACCCCGGACGCCTCTTACCCGTTCGGCCGGAACGGGGGCGCTGCTGTCGGACATATCATTGTCGGGCCAGGAGGCATGCCAAAGCCGACGCGCGCGAAATAACAGGCAACGAGCCCCGACGGCAGGATTGCCGCCAACACGGCCGCGATCCTGCCCTGCCTGTGCAGGGCCGCGTGACTGTTGCTGAGGAGAACAAGGAGAAGGATGCGCGCGGCAAATCCGCCTTTCAATTATTTTCGTACCAATTTCCGCGCTTGGACCCGCCCTGCCGTTTTCGAGCGGCCAAAAGCCGCTGCCGGAGCGGGACGTGGCCTGTGCGCCATCAACTGCCCAGGGTATTTTTTCAAATTGGGATGCGCCGTCGCTCCTGCTTTCACTTTGAATGAAAGTCCTTGCACAACTCTGCTAAGATGTGTTGTCTTGATGGCTAAGACCCAGCATCCGAGCCGGTTTCGTCGTGCGGTTTTGGATGACCAAATGCTCTATACAGTTGGGTCTCCCTCTGCCCATTGACCCAGTGGGGGTAGGAGTGCGGTTTTGAACGACGCGGCGATTGGAAAAGGCGTGCGACGAAGGCGGAGTTGGTATCGTCGTCGCCTGCGCATGCGGCGCATCCTGGTCGCTGTCGTTGTAGTGACTGTGCTCGCTGGCGCGTGCTGGCAGACGGCGGCGCGCTATTTTTCGTTGCCCTCCTGGCATGCTTCCCAGGCTTTGCCCGCCTCCTTTTGGATGCGAGGGAACGTCCACAACATTCTCGCTTTGATGGCGGCGCGCTCCGCCAAGGCCACCAGGCCTCTGGCGCCGATCCCGAGTGTCTACCCTTACTCGGTGGTACCCGGAGGCGTGAAGGATCCCGACGATCTCCGTTATGCGGCGTTGCGCGATTATGTAGTTCGCCGGCATTACGCCCACTTCGATTACAGCCACGCCCGTCTGGTGCGCGCCACCGAAGCCCGCGAAGTTTATCTTTCCTATCGCATTCGTAACACAGTTTTCTGGACGCGCAGAAGAGTTCGTCTGCATCTGGGCGAACTGCTGCTGACCGACGGCAAAATCACGGCGCGAGCGCGTTGCGGCAACCAGATTTCCGATACGGCCAAGCCCGAGGTTTCCAACGAAGAGCCTGCCGAAGATGTTACGGACCAGCCCGTAGCGGCGATCGAATCTGCACCGTCGTTCCCCACGCGGCCCATGTTCGGCGCGTCCGACTTGCCCGCCGGCGCGCCACTTGCCCCCAAGCTCGCCGCTGGATTCTTCTTCCCGTACGTGCCGGTCAGTGTGCCGATTCCATCTGGAGTTTGCTCTGCCGGCGAAATATACACTGAAGCACGCTGCCACAAACCCCCCAAGAAGCCAGTGATGCCCGAGCCTTCGACCCTGGTGCTGTTGGCTTCCGGCCTGGCGTTAATCGCGTGGCGTTATCGCAAAACCGCCGTAGCCAGGCCCACGTAGCAGGCTGCGGAAAAACTCGGGTTTCGTATCAGGGTATCGCTTTAGCGATACCGTAAGTCCTTCGAAACCAGACGCCCCTTTAGGGGCTGGGCATCGGGAATCGACTTTTTCACAACCTGTTAGGCGCTGCACGTGCCCGCTGATCCGACGTTGGTCGAAGCATGATTTGGCGTTCTCTCATCGAAGGTCCTTGGATCGTCTTCGTCGTCTACTGGGCCGTGAGCGCCCTGAAAACGCGCCGCACCGTCAGTCAGGAGTCCTTCGCCTCGC
>JBEKWX010000260.1:0-5741 GCA_049512675.1 Terriglobales bacterium
AATGCCAAAAAGGCCTACGACTTGCGCGACCGCGTCAGCGACCGCGAGAGGTACCGCATCTCGGCGTTCTACTTTCAATACGTCACGGGCGAAGTGGAAAAGGCCACAGAAGCCTACGAACTCTGGGCGAAGAGCTACCCGCGGGACTTGGTGCCGCACACGAATCTCGGCTTTATCTATGGCGCTCTCGGCCAATACGATAAAGCGATCGCGGAAACCGAAGCTTCCCTTCGGCTGGAACCCTCGATCGCTGCCTATGGGAACCAGGCAGGCAACTACATCAATGTCAATCGGCTCAAGGACGCCCGGCAGTTGCTCCAGGAAGCACAGCAGAAAAACTTCGACGGCTTTACTATTCGGAGCAATCTGTATAGCTTGGCATTCCTGTCCGGCGATACAGCCGAAATGGAGCGCCAGGTGGCATGGGCGGCGGGTCGCCCCGGCGAGGAAGACCAGATGCTCAACATCCACGCCGACACCCAGGCCTACTATGGCCGGTTGGAGAAAACCCGCGACCTCGCCCGGCGCGCCGTCGATGCGGCCGTGCGGGCGGACGCCAAAGAAACTGGGGCTCTGTGGCTCGCTTATCAGGCCCTGCGCGAGGCTGAACTGGGCAACGTCGCTGCTGCCCGGCAAGCCGTCGCCCGCGCGCTGGCACTCGCTCCTGGACGCGACGTCAAAGTCCTGGCTGCCTTGGCGCTGGCACGTAGCGGTGAGGCGTCTCAATCCAAAACCATTCTTGAGACGCTGCGAAAGTCCGAGGTCACCAACACTTATCTCAAGGTGTACTGGTTCCCGGTGATCGAGGCATCCGTCGCCATGGGGCAACAGGCGCCCGACCCCGCGATGGCGATCGTAGCGCTCGAACCCTCCCTTCCCTACGAACTCGGCTTTCCTCCTCCGTCAAGCTTCAGCAGCCCAATTTATCCCGCGTACATTCGCGGCCTGGCTTATCTCGCGCAGAAAAACGGTCCCGCCGCCGCCGCCGAATTCCAGAAATTCCTCGACCATACCGGAGTCGTGCAGAACTTCCTGCTCGGTTCGCTCGCCCATCTCCAACTCGCCCGCGCCTATGCTCTCTCCGGCGACACCGCCAAAGCGAAGAACGCCTACCAGCAATTCTTCACCCTCTGGAAAGACGCCGATCCCGACATCCCCATCCTGAAGGAAGCCAAGGCGGAACACGCGAAGCTGCAGTAGCTTTTGATCTGCGATTGACCTCTCTCCAAATCCGACCTAACATTTCCGCCAATGGAGACGTCCGGCCGATTCGTCGGCCAAATCATTTCGCACTACCGCGTCGTCGAGAAACTCGGTGGCGGAGGGATGGGTGTTGTTTTTAAGGCCGAAGACATCACCCTCCACCGTTTTGTCGCCCTGAAGTTTCTGCCCGATGACGTGGCCAAAGACGCTCAAGCCTTGGCCCGCTTCCAGCGGGAGGCTCAGGCGGCATCCGCCCTCAATCATTCCAATATCTGCACCATCTACGAGATCGGGCAGCAAGATGGGCAGCCCTTCATCGCCATGGAGTTTCTGGATGGACTGACGCTGAAGCACCGCATTGCTGGCCGACCGATGGAAACCGAGTTGATTCTGTCGCTCGGAGTTGAGATCGCCGATGCACTAGACGCGGCCCACGCAGAAGGCATCGTGCACCGGGACATCAAGCCCGCCAATATTTTCGTCACCAAACGCGGGCATGCCAAAATTCTGGACTTCGGGCTGGCCAAGATCATGGTCACAGCCAATCCTTCGAGTGAGGTTGCGGCTCTCAACACCCAGACGGTTTCGATGGACGAACAGCACTTGACCACTCCGGGGACGGCGTTGGGAACGGTCGCCTACATGTCACCTGAACAGGTGCGCGGTAAGGAATTGGATGCCCGCACTGACCTGTTCTCGTTTGGTGCTGTTCTCTACGAGATGGCGACCGGAACCCTACCGTTCCGGGGTGAAACTTCCGGGGTGATCTTCCACGCCATTCTGGATCGGGAGCCGCTGCCCGCGGCTCGCCTGAATCCTGACTTGCCGCCGAAGCTCGAAGACATCATTCATAAGGCGCTGGAGAAGGACCGCAATCTGCGCTACCAGCACGCGACCGATATGCGAACGGATTTACAACGGCTGAAGCGGGATACAGAAACCGGGCGAGTCGCAGCGGCTGGTTCGGGGACCGCGGCGGTCGCACAGGAAGTTGCGCTTCCGGGGATAACCGCTTCGCCACCGTCAGCCTCGGGGTCGGCTCCCGACGTCAGTGCGTCGTCTTCATCTGCCGCTGCGAAGGCCGTCGAAGTTCCTGAAGTTGGGCGCAGCGTCGACCTGAAACAGCTGGGTCGCGAAATCGAGTCCGGTCAAATCGCCGAAAGACATTCCACGCGACCGCGAATGAATCGGCGATGGCTCTGGGCGGGATGTGCAGCAGGCGTCATTGTCATCGTTGCAATCGCCCTCGCGCTCGACATTGGCGGAATGCGTCACCGGCTGACCGGCACGAGCGGCAACCGCCCAATCCAGTCAATTGCCGTGCTTCCGTTCGCCAATGCTAGCGGAGATCCAAACCTCGAGTACCTGGGAGATGGGATTGCAAGCACGGTGACGGCGAGCCTCTCGCAGTTGAACGGGCTTCGCGTGATGGCATCCGATTCCGTCTACGCTTACAAAGGGCGCCACGTGGACCCGCGGCAGGTGGGCCGCGAGCTGAACGTTTCGAGCGTTCTCGAAGGCAGCGTCGCGAAAGTGGGAGACACGCTCGAAGTGAATACGAATCTTGTGGACACGAGCGACGACGCCGAACTCTGGGGCAACCATTACCGGCAGAAGGTGTCGAATATTTTTTCTCTCGAAGACGACATCTCGCAACAAATCGCGCACGCCCTGCGGTTCCGGCTCACGGGAGAACAGCAGGGGCGCCTGCTTGCCCATTCGACGGAAAACACCGAGGCGTACGACGCTTTCCTGAAAGGGCTGTATTACACGCGTCAATTCACACCCGACAGCTTGAAGCAGGGAATGACTTATCTTCGACAGGCAGTTGCACTGGATCCCAATTACGCACTCGCCTATTCGACGATCGCGTACAATTACGGCATCGTCGAAGACTGGTACGCACCTCCGCGAGAGGTCATGCCCGAAGCGGAAGCGGCAGCGAAAAAGGCTTTCGAACTTGACCCAACACTGGGCAACGCCGAAGGCATGTTGGCGTACACGGACCATTTCTACAATTACGATCAGGCAAAGGCGCTTCGGGAATTTCAGCACGCACTGGAACTCGATCCGAACGACGCCGAGATTCACGCTCTGTACGGCTGGTGCCTCGCCGATTTGAAGCGCTACGACGAAGGCGTAGCACAGAACGTCGAAAGTCTGAAGCTCGATCCAATTTCGGCGGAACTCAATCACGTCCTGGGGCAAACAGACTACTACGCACGCCGGTACGACGACGCCATTCAGCAGGATCGCAAAACCATCCAACAGTTCTCGAGCACCGGATTCGTCTCGATAGCCGGAGACGTGCTGGGGTGGAGCTATGCCGCAAAGGGACAGCTCGACGAGGCAATTGAAGCTATCCAACAAGCTCGCAAAGCGGAGCCGGATTTCACGGAGGCTGTCGCCTCACTCGGCTGGGCCGCTGCACTCAAGGGAGACAGCAAAACCGCGCAAGAGATGCTCGCGGAACTCGATGCCCGCGCCAAGAAACACTGGGTCGAGCCATATTTTTACGCCATGATTTACGCGGGGCTCGGAGACAAGGATCGAGCTTTTGTCGAGCTCGACAAAGCGTACGAAGCGCGATCATGATATATGGCGGTGGCTGGCGTTGATTCAAAGCTCGACAATCTCAGGTCGGATCCTCGATTTGACAAGCTCCTGGCCAAGGTCGGCCTTCCTCACTGATTCTTACTTCGCTTTCAAAGATAGGCGAGTGCTCGTCCCGGGCCCCTATGTTCCTATTCTTGAAGCAAGCCAAGGCGGAGTACGTGGGCCTGTCGCCGCCCGGTAGCGCGCGGCTGGAAAAGTCCCGCCTCACCAGTTGCTGAATATTAGTTACCGCGACCATGGCGTTTAAGTGAGAAATTGCGTGTCCGTCCGCCGTGCCGTTTCCGTGCCGTTGGCAAGGAATTGCACCGAACTAGCCGCGTAAGACGCCATCTGCCGCGGTCTAAGTTGTTGGAACTACGTTTGCGCGAGGATTCAAATCCTACAGCGCCCACCATTCTTCATTTTTTCCCCGCTGAAAGATCATATCGAGGGGCTTCCGGTAAGCGGGCCAGAGAGACTTACGCCGTCCGTGGCGCGGTTCAAAGCACCCACTTTGGAACTAGACACTGGCGGGCAAGCAGGTAACCTGTGAGGAACAGGGCCCTGCACAGCCCGGTGGTGGCGTATGCAGTTATCAGCAGAGGGAGAAGTGTCGCGGTTAAAGGCGCTGGCTGAGTGCCGAATCGTTGACAGCCCGCCAGAGGAGTTCTTCGACGACATTGCCAACCAGGCGGCCTACCTTTGTGGCACTCCCATCGGGTTCATCAGTTTCATCGATGAGCAACGCGAATGGCTGAAAGCCAAGGTAGGCTGGGAGGTCGCGGAGATCCCGCGCGAACAATCGTTCAATGCGCTGGTACTCGGCAATCCCCACGCTCTCATCGTGGAGGACACTGCCGCCGACAGAAGATTTCGCTCCCATCCCTGGGTGACGCAATCAGGAATCCGCTTCTATGCCGCTGTCCCTGTGGTTTCAAAAGAGGGCTACGCTCTGGGTGCTGTTAGCGTGCTGGATCGTTTGCCCCGATCGCTACCCAGCGGTCATCGAAGGATCTTACAGACGCTTGCCAACGCGGTCGCGGGTCAGCTGGATTTGAGGCGCGCATCTTTCAATCCGACAACCTCCAGTCCCGATAGCCGCTACCAACTCCTGTTTGACCAGAACGTGGCAGGTTTTTACCGCTCCACTCCCGACGGTCGAGTGCTGGGCTGCAATAATACATTTGCGCGGATGCTGGGATATGCCTCCCGGGAAGAGGTGCTCGGCTACCAGGCAGAGCAGTTCTATTTCTCGGCTGAGGAGCGCGGCCAGTTCCTCAAGAATCTGCAACGGGAAGGGAGTCTGTTCAACTTGGAGCTGTGCCTTCGACGGAAGGATGGAAGCTCGATCTGGGTGGTCGAGAACGTGGTCGCGACCTGCGATGAGCAGGGCGCTGTGACGCTCATCGAGGGCACGATGGTGGACATCTCGGCTCATAAGCGCGCCGAAGATGCCGTTCGCGACAGCCAAGAACGCCTGCTCGGCATTATCGAATCAGCGATGGATGCGATCATTACCATCAACGAGAAACAGCAGATCATCGTGTTCAACAAAGCGGCCGAGGATATTTTTCGTTGCACCGCCGCGGAAGTGATCGGCAAGTCCCTCGATCGCTTCGTGCCCGAGAGTCTTCGTGAGATTCATCAACAGCATATCCGCAGTTTTGGACAAACCGGCGTGAGCACCCGTTCCATATACTCGCCGAGAACACTTGTCGCCCTACGGTCGAATGGCGAGGAATTTCCGATCGAAGCTACCATCTCCCAGGTAAAGACCTCGTCCGAGAAACTCTACACGGTGATCCTGCGGGACATCAGCGCGCGCAAGCGCACCGAGGATCAACTGCGTCAGACCCAGAAGATGGAAGCGGTCGGGCACTTGGCCGGGGGCATCGCCCATGAATTCAACAACTACCTCGCCATCATCATGGGGTACACCGAAC
>JBEKWX010000261.1:0-5723 GCA_049512675.1 Terriglobales bacterium
AATGCGCGAGACGATGCGGTCGGGGTGGAAGGGCTCAAGCGCGTCGTATTTTTCGCCGATGCCGATGAACTTGATGGGCTGGCCGGTGACCTGGCGGATGGAGATCGCCGCGCCGCCGCGCGCGTCGCCGTCCATCTTAGTAAGGATGACGCCGGTGAGCGTGAGCTTCTTATGAAATTCGTCGGCCGAGTTGACGGCGTCCTGTCCAGTCATCGAATCAGCGACGAATAAAATTTCCTGCGGATTGAGCAGGCGCTTGAGCGACTGCATCTCTTCCATCAACTGGTCGTCGATGTGGAGACGGCCGGCGGTATCGACGATGAGCACGTCGCAGCCAGTGTTGATCGCCTCGCGGCGCGCTTCTTTGGCAAGGCGCTCGACGGTCGCGGTATTCGCTTCGCCGACCTCGCCTTCGTAGAGATTAGCCTTGATCGCCGCCGCAACCACTTTGAGCTGCTCGCGCGCCGCAGGGCGGTAGACGTCGACCGAGACGAGCAGCGGGCGATGTCCGCCATTCTTGAGCCAGTTGGCAAGCTTGCCGGAGGTAGTGGTTTTGCCCGAGCCCTGCAGCCCGGCCATGAGCACGACAGTCGGCGGCTGCGAGGCGAACTTTAATTTGGCCGTGTCTTTGCCAAGAGTCGCGACCAGTTCGTCGCGGACAATTTTGATGACCTGCTCGCCCGGCGAAAGCGCGGTCAGCACTTCCTGTCCGACAGCCTTGGCCTGGATGCGGTCGATGAGCTCTTTGACAACTTTGAAGTTGACGTCGGCTTCAAGCAGCGCCAGTCGAATTTGTTTCAGCGCTTCGGAAATGTTCTCTTCCGTGAGGACGGCTTGTCCGCGCAGAGACTTGAAGGCGCGCTGAAGTTTTTCCTGAAGATTCTCGAACATGCGGGACCAGCATTATTTTACCAGGCGGGGAGCGAGACTCAGGCTGTGAGCTACGAGTCATTCCTCTTCACTCCACCTTCGGCCGCACCATTTCAAACCGCTGCGTAGTTCGCGTATATTGCGTGCCGCCCATGCGGCCAATCAGATCGAGCGAGTTCCGGTCCAGGCGGCCTTCTTTGACGTGCTGGTCGCTGATGTGAACCGAGACGATTTCACCAATCACCAGGCTGCCGCCCTCGGGGCCGGGATTGAAGTCGAGAATCTGACGCAGCCTGCATTCAAAGCTGACGGGAGACTCCGCCACTCGCTGCGGCCGCACCACTTTCGAAGGCGCCGAGGCGAGTTTCGCCAGATCGAACTCATTGATGGTCGCGTCATATTCGCCGCTGGTCAAGTTCATGGTCCCGGCCAGTTCGAAGGTGACCACGTTGATCACGAATTCTCCGGTCTCGCGAACATTCCTCAGCGTGTCTTTAGGCGTGCCTGCGGGCTCTCCTGCCGCGATTCCCGATTTGTTCGGCGAGCGCATCCCCGGAGCAAACGCCAGCAGCGGAGGTTTGGCGCATACGGCGTTGAAAAACGAAAAAGGCGCTAGGTTGGGTTGTCCGGAAGCGCTGAGGCTCGACACCCACGCGATCGGCCGCGGCGCAACAGCGCTGATCAGAATGTTATAGAACTCACGGTGCGCAAGTTGAGAAGGAGTGACGTCCATGGCGTCGAGTATATCTTCTGCACATTGTTACTCACTCGGCTACTCACTCCGTTAGCCCTTTTCGCCGAACACTTCCTTCGCGGCGACGACCGTGTTGCAGTGAATCGTGATTGTGTCTTCGACATTCAGGGCGTAGCCGCCGGCGAGTGTGACCATCACGGGGATGCGCTCGGCCTTGGCGATTCGGAACACGAGAGCATCTCGCTCCTTCAATCCCTCGATCGTCAACGACAATCCGCCGAGCTGATCTTCGCGATAAGGATCGGCTCCGGCGAGGTAACAGATGAGTTCCGGCTTGAACGTGCTCAATCCCAAACTGAGCGCGTCGCCGACGCACGCCAGGTATTCGGCGTCGCCCATCCCGTCGGGCAAATTCAGGTCAAGCGACGAAGGGGGCTTGAACACCGGGTAGTTGTTTTGCTGATGGAGCGAGATTGTGAAAACGTCCCGGGCGTGAACGCTGCGCGGGCTCTCATGCGGGGCCGGGTGCGCGATGTGGTCCGTGGAATTGAGCACAGAGGCAAGCGTTGCGGGTGGCGCATCGCTGGGGACACGCGGGCCGGCAAAAATCACGGCCGTGCCATTACCTTGATGGACGTCGCAATCGAAGGTCATCGCAGTGCGAATCTTGCCGTCACGCTGCATACAGCGGATGGCGACGGCCACGTCGTGAATCATACAGAAACCTTCTCCGTGATCAGGAAACGCGTGATGGAATCCACCGCCAAGGCTGATCGCCACGCCGTCTTCGAGCGCATGATGGGCGGCCAGCACGGAACCGCCGGCGGCGAGCCAGAAGGCGCGCACTAACGCCGGCGAGTATGGCACTTCGAGCTCTAACTCTTCCAGTGCGGTGAGCGTGCCCGTCTTCAATTTGTGGACGTACTGCGGAGTGTGCACGAGCAGCACGTCCTGATCGGTGGCCGGACGAGGAGTGACAAAATCGGAAGGCGCGGCCATCCCGGAGGCGAGTAGCCGGTCATGAGTGCACTTGTACTTTTCGGAGGGAAAAACATGGGAGCCGATGGGCAGGTAGTAGTCGTCGCTGTAGACGAGCTTGAAGGGCAGCATTCAGGACTCAGCATTCAGCACTCGGCGGGTCGAGAGCTCAAAAGTTCATATGATACGCGATTGCCCGGGATTTGGAAGAACGTCGTACGCTGTCCGTCGCTTGCCGTTCGCTGTTCGGGAGCCGCAATTCGCCATTCGTCGTCGGCTCCTCATCTTCCATAGCTGTTAAACTTGGCCGGTTGCCTGCCAAAAAGAAATCGCCGCCGCAAAGCAGTGCTACGCCTGGGCCTCTGCCCGCTTCCGCCCAGCGTCATCGGGAATGTAAGGGGGGGATCTTCCTGATCGATACGATGTCGTTCATTTTTCGCGCCTATCACGCGATGGCGCGGCAGCGTCCCATGTCCACGAAGACGGGAGTGCCGACGGCGGCGACGTATGTTTTCGTCAACATGCTGCGGAAGCTGCGGGACGATTTTTCGCCCGAGTATCTGGCAGCGGTATTCGATGTGGGCGCGCCGACAATCCGCAATCAGCAGGCGGAAGCGATTACTACGATCCGCAAGTTTGACATCAAGACGCAGACGTTCAAAGAATCGGAGTATGGCGGCTACAAGGCCAACCGCGCAGAAATGCCGGGCGACCTGGTGCAGCAGATTCCGTACATTCGGCGGGCGCTGGAGGGATATCGCATTCCAATTTTGCAGCTCGAAGGTTACGAAGCCGACGATGTGATCGGGACGCTGGCACGGAAAGCGGCTGCGGAATCCTTTCCGGTGTTTGTGGTGTCGAGCGACAAAGACATGCTGCAATTGGTGAACGATAAGGTGCAGGTGCTGAATCCTCCGAAGGACAACCTGATTTGCGATGAGGCGAAAGTCGAGGAGATTCTCGGAGTGCCTCCGTCGAAGGTGGTGGATGTAATGGCGTTGCGCGGCGACGCGGTGGACAACATTCCCGGGGCGCCGGGGATCGGCGACAAGGGGTCGGTGGAACTGATTCAGCGCTTTGGAAGCGTGGAGCAGGCTTTGGAACATGCGGCTGAGGTGGAGAAGAAGACCTATCGGGAATCGCTGCAGAACAATCGCGACAATATTCTTTACAGCAAGCAGTTGGTGACGATTGATACCGACGTGGCGGTCGAACTGGATGTTGCAGCGATGAAAGCGGGCGAACCGGACGTTGAATCTCTGCGTGCGTTGTTTGCCGAACTGGAATTTACTTCCTTGCTGAAAGAACTGCTTCCCGTAGTTGAAGTGAAAGAGGGCGACTACCGGGAAATCAAGTCGAAGGCTGAATTCGAGGAATATTTGAGAGGTGTGGGCCAGAACGCACCGCTCGCGCTGGCAATTCCGACAGAGGACACTGATGGCATTTATAACGACGGCATTTACGCTGACGGCAGCGCAGAAGAAGCCGAGCCTCAGCCGGCTCAGTCGGGGTTTCTCGCTTTGCAGCCCGCGGATGCCGAGGATCGGGGTGCTGGAGGTGTAGAGCGCATTGCCGTGTCGAATGCGCCGGGGGCTGGGGCGATGGTCGCGCTGGAGGACCGGGCGCTCGCCGAGCTGGTAAAGAGCGTGCTCGAGGATGCCGCTCTGCCGAAGACGGTTCACGATCTCAAGTCTGCACTCCACTATTTTGGCGAGCATTTTCCCGAGCATGGCATGGCGCTGGCCGGAGTGAAGCATGATCCGATGCTGTATTCCTACCTGCTCGATCCGACCTACTCGTCACATTCGTTGCCGGAGGTTGCGCTGCGGAGATTCAATTTGAAACTGAGCGGCAACCTGGCGGAAGCGGCGGATGTAACCGGCAGGCTGGCGAGCGCGCTCCGCAAGGAAGTCGACGATCAGGGGTTGACCTCGGTGTACGAGGAGATCGACGCGCCGCTGGTGCCTGTGCTGGCGCGCATGGAAAACGCGGGAGTGAAGATTGATCTGGCAGCGCTGGGGCAGATGTCGGTGAAGTTGCAGCGCGAGGCCGAAGCCAAGGCGCGAGACATTTATGAGCGTTGCGGCTTGGAGTTCAACATCAATTCGCCGAAGCAACTGGGCGATGTGTTGTTTAACAAGTTGGCTCTTCCGATGCCGGTGAAATACGGCAAAGGGAAAAAGATTTCGACGGCAGTTGATGTATTGGAAGGGCTGGCTGCGGATCACGAAGTTCCGCGGCTGGTGCTGGAGTACCGGCAATTGACGAAGTTGAAGTCGACTTATGTGGATGCATTGCCGGCGTTGATTCACAGCCAGACTGGCCGCGTGCATACGACTTTTGGGCAGACCGGGACGGCGACGGGGAGGCTCTCCTCGGCGAATCCGAACCTGCAGAATATTCCGATTCGCACCGAACTTGGGCGAGAGATTCGAGCTGCGTTTATCGCTGAGCCGGGGCACGTATTGCTGGCGGCGGATTATTCGCAGATCGAACTGCGTCTGCTGGCACATTTTTCGAAAGACAGGTTGCTGGTGGAGGCGTTTCGGCGCGGAGATGACATTCACACGCTAACTGCATCGCAGGTGTTTGGCGTGCCGCCGCTGATGGTTACTCCGGACCACCGGCGGCAGGCGAAGGTGGTGAACTTCGGGATTGTCTATGGGCTGTCGGCATTCGGGTTGTCGCAGCAGTTGGGCATTGAGCCGGGTGAGGCCAGGAAATTCATCGACGCCTACTTTGAAAAATATGCGGGAGTGCGTGCGTTCATCGACGCAACGCTCGAGCAGACGCGGCGCGATCAGAGAGTGAAGACGCTGTTCGGGCGCATTCGGCCGATCCCCGATATCAACAGCAAAAACGCCACCCAGCGCGGGTTTGCGGAGCGCACGGCGGTGAATACTCCGCTGCAGGGAACGGCCGCCGACCTGATCAAGCTGGCGATGATTCGTATTGATGAGGAAATCCTGAAGCGCGGGCTGAAGTCGCGGATGACTTTGCAGGTGCACGATGAACTTGTGTTCGAAGTGCCGGAGCGCGAAGTGGAGACAATGAAGCCGCTGGTGCGGGAGCACATGGAGGAAGCGCATGCGCTTGCGGTTCCATTGCAGGTAGAAATCGGAGTCGGGCCAAACTGGCGGGACATGGAGTAGGGAGAACCGAAACAATAAATAATGAGGAC
>JBEKWX010000262.1:0-5701 GCA_049512675.1 Terriglobales bacterium
TCCGCCGCCACCGCGACGCTCATGTTTTCGATCATGCAAGTGGCAAACTCGCTGGTTTTCACCTTGGTGGCGCCTGGCATCAGGCGCTCGAAATCGTAGGTTACTTTCTTCTGTTCGATGGTGCGCTCCAGGCTCTGCTCGATCAGATCGGCGGCTTCGGCCCATCCAAGGAAGCGGAACATCATGACGCCCGAAAGAATGACGGAGCCGGGGTTGATGACGTCCTTGTCGGCGTACTTGGGAGCGGTGCCGTGCGTGGCTTCGAAAATGGCATAGCCGTCGCCGATGTTCGCTCCAGGAGCAATGCCAAGGCCGCCGACCTGCGCGGCGCAGGCGTCAGAGATGTAGTCGCCATTCAAATTGGGCGTGGCCAGAACGCTGTATTCGTCGGCTCGCGTCACCACCTGCTGGAAGATGGAGTCGGCGATGCGGTCGTTGATCATCAGCTTTTTCTTCCAGACGCCTTTGCCGTGCGTGGCATAAATGGAATCGAGACAGTTTTTCACTTCTTTGTAGATAGTCTGGCGGAATTCCTCCTGGGCGAACTCGAGGCCGGGTTCGACGAGGTTCGCGTTCTCCTCGACCGTAATATTGGGCTTCTTGTCTTTGTTGTCGATGATCCAGCTCTCGCGTTCGGTGACGACTTGGTCGCGGAACTCCTCCGTGGCGAGATCGTATCCCCACTGGCGAAACGCTCCTTCGGTGAACTTCTGGATGTTGCCTTTGTGAACGAGTGTCACCGCTTTGCATTTGTTATCGAGAGCATGCTGGATGGCCATGCGCACCAGGCGCTTGGTACCGGTCACGGAAATCGGCTTGATGCCGACGCCGGAATCGAGGCGGATCTGCTTCTTGCCGCCTTTCAGCATGTCTTTGTTGAGGAACTGGATCAGCCGATCACAATCCGCCGTGCCTTGTTCCCATTCGATGCCGATGTAAACGTCTTCCGTGTTTTCGCGGAAGATGACGATGTTCATGCGCTCAGGATGCTTCACGGGCGACGGCACACCAGCGTAGTACTTCACGGGACGCACGCAGCCGTAGAGATCGAGGATCTGGCGCAGCGCGACATTGAGGGAGCGGATGCCGCCTCCGACGGGCGTGGTCAGCGGGCCTTTGATGGCAACGCGAAATTCGCGGATGGCGCTGACCGTGTCGTCAGGAAGCCAGTTCTGAAAGCGAGCCTTGGCTTTTTCGCCGGCAAAGACTTCGTACCAGGCCACGGAACGCTTACCGTGGTACGCCTTTTCGACAGCGGCGTCGAAGACGCGGACGGACGCTTTCCAAATATCGCGGCCGGTGCCGTCTCCTTCAATGAAAGGGATGATCGGGTGATCGGGAACGCGGTACTTGCCGTTGCTGTATTCGATCTTCTGCCCGTTGGATGGGAGAGGGACTCCATTGAACGACGCCATGCACTAGCCTCCGGAATTTGGGAATGACCACCCATTATAAAGAATATTCAAAGAAGTGGAATGTGACGCACCTCACAGGGGGATGGGTGTTCGCGGCTGCATTGGGAACGCACTGCCGCGCCGCCGACCACGCGCAAAAGAGACGCGGCAAGCCGCGTCTCCAGCGCGGGGCGCATTAGCGTTCAATCTTTACTGACTTGACCGCTACGTCTTTGTTAGGACGGTCCTGACGGTTCCTGGCGACTTTCGAGATTTTTTCCACGACTTCGTAGCCTTCGACGACCTCGCCGAAAATTGTGTGTTTGCCGGTGAGCCAGTCGGTGTTGCCGACGGTTATGAAAAACTGCGATCCGTTCGTGTTGGGGCCGGAGTTGGCCATAGCCAGCTTTCCAGCTTTGTCGAAACGATGCGGCGACCCTTTGGTTTCGTCTTCAAACTGGTAGCCGGGACCGCCAAAACCGGTGCCCATCGGGTCGCCGCCCTGGATCATGAAGTCGGGAATCACTCGATGAAAGACAGTCCCGTGGTAAAGGGGATCTTTGGTCTTCTTGCGGGTGGTGGGATGCGTCCACTCGCGCTTGCCTTCGCTCAGTTCGACGAAGTTGGCGACGGTCTTGGGGGCATCCTTTTCGAACAGGCGGCAAACGATAGTCCCCTCGCTGGTTTCGAACACGGCATACGTACCGGGTGTGCGGGTCATAGTCTCCTCGAATTTCCTAAATTAATCTTCTTGGCATGGTTTCCTTCGCGCCAGCCGCTGGTTTGTCGCGATCTAGGGCTTGGCGGTGGAGGCACCAGCGCCATGGATTTCGATGTGCGTGATCTTGACGGGACGGAGTGGGAGGTCATGTGAGTCGCGCGCCATGCGAGCGATTTGCTTGACGAGTTCGACCGCCGCGTCATCGCACTGGCCGAAGATGGTATAGCCGCCATTGAGGCTGGGTTGGGGAACTTCGGTGATAAAGAACTGCGAGCCGTTAGTGTCGGGTCCGGCGTTAGCGTAGGCGAGACGCCCGGGGCGATCAAACTTGACGCTGGGCGAAGTCTCATTCTTGAATTTGTAGCCGGGATCGCCCATGCCGCTCCCGGCGGGATCTCCACCCTGAATCATAAAACTGGGGATCACGCGATGGAAGATAGTGCCGTCGTAAAGCGGAACACCGTGCTTCTTGTCGTGAGAGACGGGGCTGGTCCAGTCTTTGGTGCCGTTCGCGAGGCCAATGAAGTTCTCGACTCCAATGGGGGCAACTTTCGGAAACAGCGTGCAATGGAGATCGCCGGCCGTGGTGTGGATGATGGCGGTGGGATCGGCCTGAGCAACGCCGAGCAGGGAGGTGGAGATCATCAGGACAAGCGTGTGTATTAGAGTTCGCATGGAGCCTCCTGTAGTGTTTTTGGCAATCCCAATTCTACGACAGTCGATCCTAGCTTGTCGGTCGCTCGAACGTTTTATCTGCTGGTTTGCATTTCGTGGCTGACGCGTTCGGCTTCGCGGAAGACGCGAAGCAGGTTGCCACCCAGAATCTTGCGGATATCTTCAGCACTGTAACCGCGGTCAAGCAGGGCTTGCGTGATCTTAGGCAGGTCGGCCGCGGAATCGATGCCTTCAGGAGTTGCTCCGCTGACGCCGTCAAAATCTGAGCCCAAGCCAACGTGGTCAATGCCAGCGACTTTGGCGATGTGGTCGATGTGATCGATCAACGAACTGAGCGGCGGCCGGGGAATTTTCGCAAACCACTCGCGCTCAATGCGGTCCGAGTCGAGGTAGGTAACGGTTCTTCCGGCGGCCTTGAGTTGGTCAGTGTAGGCCTTGATGGCGGCGTCGCGGTGTCTGGCCTGCGCCTCGGCGGCCTTGCGATAGTTCTCGTCGATGAAGGCGCTGTAGAAATTCACCTGGACGACGCCTCCGTTCTTTGCGACGGCACGCAGCATGTCGTCGGTCATGTTGCGGGGATGATTGGTGAGGGCGCGCGCGGATGAGTGCGAGGCGATGAGCGGTGCTTTACTGACGGCGATGGCATCACAGAACGTCTTGTCGGCGACGTGCGAAATATCGACCAGCATGCCCAGCCGGTTCATCTCCAGGACGATCTGGTTTCCTCCCTCGCTGAGGCCATTGTGGTGTTCGACTTTGAGATTGTCGATGTCGCCGGAAGAGTCGGCCCACTCGTTGGTGTTCGACCAACTCAGGGTCATGTAACGGACCCCGAGGCGGTAGAAATCTCGGAGCAGGCGAATGTCATTTTCGATGGAGTGTCCGCCTTCTATCCCCAGAAGTGCGGCGAGCTTATGCTCGCGGTGAGCGCGCTCAATGTCCTCGACACTGAAGGCCATCATCATGCGGTCCGGATGGCGGGCCGCCTGCTCGTAGACCGAATCGATGAGATCGAGCGTGTGGCGAGCGAAGTGGCCCTGGTTCGTTTCCGGATCCACCCAGATGGAAAAGAACTCGGCGCCCAGATTGCCGGCCTTGGCCTCGTTGAGGCTGATGTGGCCGGGGTCTTTGAGGTCGGTCGATCCGATGTCGTAGTTTTCGTCGAGGAAGCGCTGCGGGGTGTCGGCGTGCGTGTCGATGACGATGGAGGAGCTGTGGATCTCGCGGGCTTTCTCGCTGACGGTCTGTGCATACACGGGGACGAAATAGGCGAGCGCGATTGCGACGGCGGATGTGAGCTTGCTCATGACGAACAAGGATTCTATACGATGCGAGAAGATTTGCGGGTGGAGCAACGGGCGTCTCGCCCGTCCGGAGGGCGCATCAGGAGGGGCGAGACGCTCGTCGTTCCATCGAATCACTCATCCTACCGTCACGGCAGAGAGCGCTTGCTGGACACACTGCTCAATCGGTTGATCAGTGGAGATCATTGTTTTGGCATAGGTTATAGGTTCGAAGCGGGCTTTCACTTCGAGGTAGAGCGCGAAAGTTCGGTTGTGCGCAGGGTGCGACGGATCAGGTTCAAGATCCAGACGCCGGCGAGCGGATTCATCGGAACAGGTGCACTCGATGATCGTCCAGGGCTGGGAGAGTTCTCGGGCGAACGCTAGAACGCGGTCGATCTGATAGCTACGAGAGAAAGTACGGCCGTCGAGAAAGACTTTGCGGACGGAAGTTTTTTGCAGCAGGAAGCGGGCGGCTTCGAGCATCAGCTGCATCACGAAGTCGTCTTGCTTGACAGAGTATTCGACGTCTTCTGGCGAGAACAAGGCGGCGCGGATCCCGTCTTTGCCAAGAAGCGCGCCTTCGGTGCGGCGTACCAGTTCGCGGGCGAGCGTGGTTTTGCCAGTTCCGGGAAGGCCTGCCATGAGCACAATCATGCTGTGGAGAGTGTAGCGGAGAGGGCGGTCAGTTGGAGGCGCTTACCGTAGTGGCAGCGGCGGTGGCAGCGGCTGGTGCGCTGACCGGTTCTTCCACCGGCGAACGCGGGAAAATTGCCTGCGTCGAACGCCAGTCGTCGTACCGGTCGGAGACCATTACGTGGAAACACCAATGGCGGCGCTCTTCTTCGGGTTCGACCAGACCGAGGGCGTTCAGATAGAACAGGTAGTGCTCGACGAACCGAATCTGCTCGTTCGTCATGCCTCGGCGCTGCAGATCGACCGTGATGCCGGCGAGATGAGAAGACGCGGTGTCGCCATCTACGGGGGCGGCGTTGCGATTGCGACGGCGAAGCTTCTTCTGCACCTTGACGGTACGGACGGCGGAGTTTACCTGGATTTGCGTGTGGAAGTGCCGATAATAAACATCGGAAAGATCCTCGACGAAATCACGGGTCCACGGACGGCAAAAACGGCGTGAAGGATCAAGGCTGGGCTCAATCTTCAGAGATTCGCTGGCCTCGATGGGCACCAGCGCGCCCGAAGCCTTCAACTCTTCCAGTTGGTCGTCATCCTGAATGCGCGGCAGATCGAGGCGGTCGATCTCTTCGTTCTGCCGGAGCAGGGAATCGTGCGTCGGACGGAACAAGGGGTTCCAGAGCACGCCAAGGTGTCTCCGGACGCGCAAGAGACGGCGGTGGCGAACACGTTGCAGGGCAAAGGCGGTTCCGGGCGAGGCGATCACAACCAAAGCGAGCGTCAGCGCAGTCAGCAGTGCGAGCGCCAGCGGCTTGCGCATTTTCAAGCTTCGCGTTGTAGGTCTACGCATACTGCAATCCGAGATCCATCGCCTCCGGTGGAATAGTCCGCCGATCTGTGCAAAACCTCGATTCTCCCAGAGGAGTTGCAATTGTAAACCACAGGTCAACAATCTTGTGAAGCAATTCGGCCTAAGCCCTATTACTTAGGGG
>JBEKWX010000263.1:0-5685 GCA_049512675.1 Terriglobales bacterium
GTAAACGGAAGAAAAAAAAAAGACAAGGTTAAGGCGTCGAAGGCGACGATGGGGCGCTCGGTAGCATTCCTTCAGGACCAAAAGTAACGGTCTTGACCTCGCCGGACGTTCCCCCGGTGTCGAGCTTCTTTCCATTGAAGCGAAAGTCGATGCCACCGGAGTTTCCAGTCTTGACGATGATTTCTTTCCGGCCTTGGACCGAGCGCTCGCTGCCAGCGGCCAAAAGTTCGTCGAGGACAGTTCTGCCGTCGGCTGTGATCGAGACCGAGGAGGCTTCGCGGGCATGAATGACGACCGTAAACTCGCCCGGAGTTGCGGTGGGGGCGGATTCTGCCGCCGGCGCGCCATTTGCCGGCGAACCATTTGCCGGTGAACCGGAGGTGGGCGAACGGGCGCCACTGTCTGGGTTTGCTGCTTCTCCTGCTGTTCCGGCTGCTACTCGGCTTGCTACGCCTGGCGACGGCGCCGTGGCCGTGGTTGAAGTCGGTCGAACTGACTGTCTGGTGCGCTCGTGATGGCTCCATATGGAGAGTGCGAGGGCGACGATTAGTAGAAACGCGGCGAACAGGCCCCAGGGTAGTTGGCGAGTTGGGGCGTCGGAGATGGCCTCCAGGCGGCGGACGTTCTGTTCATTTTCGCGCGCTTCATTCTTGCGCTCTCCGTCTTCCTGCCCTCCGGGTTCGGTCCTGGGGGGAGGAGCGTCGCCGGAAGCTTGCAGGTATTCGGCAACAGTCTGATCCTCGTCGAGGCCGACGCAGCGGGAATAGGCGCGGACAAAGCCCTTGTTGAAGATGCCTCCCGGCAACTGGTTGAACTTGTCTTCTTCCAGTGCCTGCAGCATGCGGGTCCCGATTTTGGTGGAGACGGAAATCTGCTCCAGTGTGATCTTGCGCTTCTCGCGCTCCTGTTTCAGTTTTTCGCCGAAGGAAGGCAAACCGGTCTCTCGCTTTCTCGGGGATGGCGAACGGAATTTTACTCTGTTGAGAAGCTAGATCATAGGGTATTCAGGCATTTCCCGACAAACTGGCCGGACGTCGAGAACGCCCGCCTGGAACTGCACAAGATCCCCTCGCTGGGCGACGGTGCCTTCTGGATGCCCGAGCACTCGCAACATACCGGTATTGATACACTCTCATCCAATCGCTTATGCGAATCCTTTTGATCGGCGGAAACGGTTTCATCGGCTCGCCCTTGATGCATGAGTTGCGCGGTTCCGGACACGAAGTTGCAATTTTCCACCGCCGTGCCGATGCCGGCTCTGTCGGTGCTGACGTGGTGCGAAACGAAGTGGTGCGAATCCAGGGAGACCGGAATCGGCTTCCCGATTACCGGAATCAGTTTCAGCGATTTTCTCCTGATGTCATCATCGACTTGATCCTTAGCTCGGAAGAACAGGCGCGCCAGTTAATGAAGACTGCGCGTGAAGTTGCGCCGCGGGTGATCGCCATCAGCAGCATGGACGTTTACCGTGCGTGGGGCGTATTACACGGGGTTGAGCCGGGCCCGTTAGAGCCGCTGCCACTGACAGAAGACTCGCCGCTGCGCACCGTTCGCAGACTCTATGGGCCAGAGACGCTCAAGATGATGCAGAACACCTTTAGCTGGGTTGACGACCGCTACGACAAGATCGGGGTCGAAGAGGCGATCATGAACGACCCAGCGGTCTCGGGGACCGTTCTGCGACTGCCGATGGTGTACGGGCCCGGAGATCCCCTCCATAGATTCTTCCCGTTACTCAAACGCTGCGCGGATGGGCGCCCTTCGATACTTCTCCCGGATGATTTCGCCGCTTGGCGGGGTCCGCGCGGATACGTCGAGAACGTTGCGCACGCGATCGCGGTCGCCGCAACCACGGATCAGGCGGCTGGGCGCGTTTACAACATTTGCGACGAGCCGACTTTGCCGGAGCTGGAATGGCAGGCGAAGATCGCAAAGAGGATCGCAAAACAGATGAACTGGCCCGGGAGGTTCGTTGTACTGCCGAGAGAACGAACGCCAAAGCATCTGCTGCTGCCCGGGAATGCAGCGCAACATGTGGTCGCCTCCTCTGAGCGAATTCGAACGGAGTTGGGTTACAAGGAGCCAGTCGAAATCGAAGAAGCGATACGGCGTACGGTTGCCTGGGAGCAGCGAAATCCGCCCAACACCATCAATTTGCAGCAGTTTGATTACGATGCCGAAGACGCCGCTCTCGCCCATGCGGCGTAACCAATTACGACTGAGTCACCGGCCACCCGGAAGGAATTTCTGCCTTCAGTTAGCGCTTATGTGGCGGGTGGGTTGGCGTGACTGGTACGTGTTACCTACGTTCATTGCCCGCGCGGTGCGGCCAAACCTATAATTTCGTATCCAGCCACTCGAACGAGGAGTCCATGGCCGAGGCCGCGGGCAAATCCCAAATTCGCCTGTCACAAGAGCTGACCATCTTCCACGATGTCGCCAAGGCGCTGACATCCTCGCTGAACCTCGATTCGATTCTGCAGACCATCATGGAAAAAATGGCGGAGTACTTCCGCCCGGATACCTGGTCGCTGCTGATGGTGGATGAAGAAAAGGATGAGCTCTATTTCGCCATCGCGGTAGGGGCTGCGGCGGAGGTCCTGTCGAAGGCGCGCTTGAAGGTGGGGGAGGGAATTGCCGGTTGGGTGGCCAAGCACGGCCAGGTTTTGATCGTGCCCGATGTGCAAAACGATCCGCGTTTCTCATCCCGGCTGGACGAGATAACGCGGTTGCAGACCCGCTCCATCATCTGCGTGCCGTTGCGCTCGAAACACCGCGTGCTGGGCGTGATTCAACTGGTCAACGCGAATGTGGAAATGAGCGAACAGGAGATGTTCTTCCTGCACGCTTTGTGCGACTACGCCGCGATTGCGATCGAGAATGCAAGATCGGTCGAGAAGATTCAGGAGCTGACCATCACCGACGACTGCACGGGCCTGTTCAATGCGCGCCATTTGCACAAAACGCTGGAAACCGAGGTCTATCGCTCGGCGCGCTTCGGCTACGAGTTCAGCGTGATTTTCATCGACCTCGACTTCTTCAAGCAGGTCAATGACCGGCATGGACATCTGGTGGGAAGCCGGCTGCTGGCCGAAGTCGGATACCGGATCAAGGCGCAGTTGCGGCTGATTGATTTCGCCTTCCGCTACGGTGGAGACGAGTTCGTGGTGCTGCTGCCGCAAACCACCAAGGATCAGGCGGTGGTGGTCGCGAAACGTTTGCAGGATTCCATGCGCTCGGGAACCTTCTGCACCGAGCAGGGTTTGAATCTGACGGTGCGCGCCAGTATGGGGCTGGCGACCTTTCCGCACGATGCGCAGACGCCGCACGACATCATCCGCCAGGCGGACGAGATGATGTATATGGTGAAGAACACCACCCGCGACAACATCGGTATTGTGTCGCGCGGGGTGCTGGAGACGTAGGGTAGGGACAGCCGCCCTCGGCTGTCCAAGCGAGCGCAGCTCGCTAGGGGTTCGCCTACAAAGAGCGCATTTGGCGCTTTGCGCCGTGGGAAGGCCGAGGGCGGCTGTCCCTGCGTGGGTGGGTCGGGCTTGTAGGGATTTTTCAGATCCCTTGACCATAGCCAGCGATACTCTTCGCATGCTGACGCTAGTCCTTTTCGAACCGGATTCTTCAGGATGTACTTAATCTTCTCGTCGAGTTTTCCCGACGACCTAAGCACTCGATCATACGATTCTGCTTGCCACAGTTTCCCGGTGCGACCAAGCTGCCGATTAATCTTGTGGGCGGAAGCGCCTTTGATCGCATCCATAATTTCGCGCAAAGTATAAACCTCACGGGTTTGCTCGTTAACGAGCGGCGTGAAGATCATGTGCACGTGGTCAGGCATTACGACGACAGCGCTAATGTCAATCTTTCGATCGTTATCGTGAAGGCAACACCCTAACGCAACGTCGCGCGCGGCCTCGGGAAGGATCCAACGTTGGTGGGTGCAGAAGGTCAGGAAGTGGGGTTTGCCGTCGCGCTGGAGATGCGGGAGTTTGCGGCGGTAGAACGCCTTCGGCATGCGCGACCTTGACTGGATCGAGAATGCTCCAGCCGCACCTGTGGCGCGGTGACTTGCGTCACCGCTTACATGTGAGATTGCGCTGCTCGCGGCGGGGGGGGCGAGCTGCGCTCGCCTGGACAGCCGGGGGCGGCTGTCCCTACGTTCGTTACTGCTTTTCCCGCTTCTGCAGTTCCGTGGGCTGGTCTGTTTTCGGCTGCGCTTCTGGTGGATCCGGTTTCCACGCGGACGCGTTTGCGGGCGCGGAAGGGTTCACGCCGAAATCCCAAACATAAAGGTTGATTGCTTCCTTGCCCAGCATCTCGGCGACGGCGTATTCGCCTGCCGCGAGAGGATCGGTGGGCGTGAGCTTGACCCAGCCTCCGGTCATGGTAGTGACCGTGGCCGCGACGAAACGCTCGTCGGTCTTCATCTTGCCGCTGACCGCAATCTGGACCGCGCCGGCAACGCGCTTGTTGCCTTTGACGGCGATGCGAATGATCTTGAAGCGGTCACTGTTACTGGGCGCGAGCGCCGGCGGCTCGCCGGTGGCGGCCCGCACAGCTGCGGGCGCGTCGCCATTGTCCGCGTCGATGTTGATGTAGAGCGAAGGCACGGTGGTGTGCGACTGAATTTTGGCATGTGCCGCCGGAAGTTCGATCGTTTGCCTGGCGCCGCCCAGTGGATTGATCGCAGAGCGCAGAATATTCGACTTCGTGTTCTTATCCACTGCACTGCCCGATTGCTGCAGTTCGGCTAGCTGCGGCTGATTCTGATAGGTGTCGAGGAGAAAAATGCCGCCTTCGTCGGGCAGGCGCAGACCGGGCGCGACCTGTGGGGAACGGGCTTGTTCGGCCTTGCGTTCGGCCTCGATTTCCTTGTCGAGTTGGACCGCTTCGGGAGCGAGCTTGCCCTGCAGGCGGCCCTGCCCAAATTTGGCGGTTGCGTCCCAGTCAATCAGCGAGTTCGGGACTTCCTCCCATTCGCCGCGCTCGGCGCTGTAATAGCGGACGCGGTCTCCGTGAATCTCATACTTGGTGACGGACTGGTAGGAGCCGTCTTTCAGGATTAGACGGCGGGCTGGGGTGGGGGTCGGAACCTGCGAGAGACAAGACGAGGGACAAAAAAAGACCAACGCCAGGATTGCTGTCGCGAGAAATCCCGGTCTGCTGAAGCCCGTCCTGAACGCGAATGATTTCATGCCGCGAAACATTATCGGTCTTTTCTGGCGCTTCTGGAAGGTTAGATGCGATACCGTTTACAGATGAACAGCTCACCACAGAGGCACAGAGTCACTGAGAAAACCTAAACGAGGAAAACCCAAGATCGCATTCCTCTGTGTCTCTGTGACTCTGGGGTGAGAAAGCTGCCTCTTTTTCCACATTCCTTTCCACAAAGACTTCTGCCATAATTGATTGTGCACCCCAACCCGCACAAATTTCCCAACAAAATTAAAGCGAGGAAGCGATGTCGGCCAAGTACATCTTTGTAACCGGCGGTGTGGTCTCATCACTAGGCAAAGGTCTGGCGGCGGCCTCCATTGGTTGCCTGCTCGAAAGCCGCGGCCTCAAGGTCAACCTGATGAAGTTCGATCCCTACCTGAACGTGGATCCGGGGACACTGTCGCCGTTTCAGCACGGCGAAGTGTTCGTCACCGACGACGGCGCCGAAACCGA
>JBEKWX010000264.1:0-5646 GCA_049512675.1 Terriglobales bacterium
CTACTCCAGAATCAGTCCCCATTCCCAGCCGAGGTCTTCCCCTTGTCGCATATGATCTCGCTCTCTCCGGAAACCTGCACAAACGCTTCGCTGGGTTACCCTTCATGAATAAGGCGGGTTAGCTTCTTATTTTTGCCACACTGGATTACGGCAGCTCTTCCGGCTTCTGCCGCGCGGTCCGGTTGACGTCTTCTTCCCGCGCGGACTCGGCCACGCGAGGTTCATCCATTTCTTTTTTGACGCGGGCAAGTGTCGCTTGATTGGATTCCTGCCTGGGCTCTCTTCTTTGATTCTGACTATGCATCCATGCAAGATCTCACGAGCCCAATGGGATTACAGGTCAATTTGGTACAGTTACCGTCAGTTTTCAGAAATTATTTTCATAGCGAGCAGTTTTGAACAGTCTGCGCCGCCCGCGGAATGTAGCATCTCAACAGTGAAACAGCGTGCCCCTTCCACATGGAGCCGAGGATTGGACCATCGGAGACGAACAGTGTCAGAGGATCGGCGGAGGGTATAAGGCCGTGAAATTCAGATTTTTACTGTTTCTCTGAATGGAGCCAACATTTTATCTACGCCGACCCAGAGTCCGACACCACGAAAACTTAGAGGAACGCTCGGGCGAATCTCCCAGGTCTCTAAAAGCGCGAGACCTGGGGAGCCCGGCAGTCCACCAAATTGAAGACCAGCAATGCAGCCCGGCGCCAGGAGATTACTTCATCTCCGATTGCGCTGGCTTGGCTGCCTTGCCTTTTAATTCGATCACGATCACATCGAACCCTTTGTCGCTGGTGTTCTCCGGCAAGTGGGTCTCGGCCGCGCTGTATTGCGCATCACCTGCCTTGATCGTAAAGTTTACCTTTTTCCCGTCCGGATAGCTGAACTGCCCGTTGGCGTCGTTTAGGAACACCGCAACCGTGGCGGGATGGCTGTGCATGACCGACTTCTCGTGCGGGCCATAGTGCACTTTCAGAATCCGCACCTGGGCGTTTTCGCTCACTACCGTGTAATGCTTGGGATCAACTTTGACCGGCATCTTGCGCCGAGAGGATCGGGACGAAACACACACACAACACCACACCATAAAGGGCCTGTGGCACTCGCATTTTGCACTCCTTGTGCATTAGAGGATTTGTTGGAAAAGCACCTTACCCTACTCTGGCCGTGTCGCCGATGTCAATGGCGCTGGAGACCGGGGATCATCCGCGCTGCTGAAGGATGCGGTGACCTCCCAGGTCTCGAAAAGCGCGAGACCTGGGGCCCCTCGGCTCAGAAGCGCGATCCCTCGCGCCTTTGCCGCTCTACAAGGTGGGCAGGTTATTTCTTCGGCTCCAGTATGATTTCCCGCGCCAGGCGACTACCGACGATCTCGCGCCAACTGGCGCGTTCCTGGTAGCCCTCGATCATCTTCTTGTCGTTGCTGTTTAAGGCCTGGTTGCCGACCGCCTCTCGCTTGTCCTGGTTGGCTTCCATAGTTGCCAGGTCCTTGAATTCGGTCATCAACATGAGATTGAAGTCATCAGGGCCGTGCGACTCGGTTTCGATGACCATATAGTTGAGGATGAGCCCGGCCTTCTTCAGGGCTTCCTGTTCGGCCTTCCAATCGCCCGCCAAGTACTCCATGTACTTCAAGCTGACGCCCGGCTTGGCTTTAATGAAGGCGATGTCCCACACCGGACCGTCGTGAAACGGCCGCACGGGCACAGCTTGAGCGAGTGAAAGGGTGGGCAGCAGCATGGCGGCAAACGCCAGCACTGCGATGACACGAATCATGTTCTTCATCAGTTGCTCCTTTTTGGATTTCACACAAATCGAAGTGGCTAGAGTTATAACTGCGTCGGCCGCCACTTCCATGCCGAGCAGTTTCCCTCCGCTCAGACAGATCGTCTGCGGAGCATGAGAGCGATGACGCGTAATGCGGGACAGGAATTGACTACGAAAACAGAGGCAGCGAGCCACCCAATTAGCTGAAATTTCCCTTTAGCTGGCAACAGCCCAACACTATATACTCCGCGAGGAATCAAGCGCACTATTTTTCTTTGGCTGACTGCACTAGCTCCCCAGATGGCGGCTGGCACCTATCAGAATTCCCATGATTGCCGAAGGATCCCCGAAGACGTGGGCCATGGCGTGAGCCAGGGTATTTGGCGTCATGCTTCGCTTTCCATAAACATGCAGGATGGCCAGGATACCGAACAGGAAGACACTCGCAATGGCGTATGTGGGATAGTAATGGGCACCCACCAGCCCGTGGTACGAAGAGATGGATATTGCCGAGGCCAGGACTTGGATCCAGGTCGGGACCAAAGCTCGGCGGAGCTGTTCCATAACGAAGCCTCTGAAAAGTAATTCCTCGGCAAAGGCCAGCACTATTCCCAGAGGCGCCATAACGAAACGTTCAAAAGGGAAAGCCATGAAACTCAAATGGCCAGGCGCAGCGTAGAAAGTTGCAGCCCAGAGTCCTCCGAATAGCAGCGACCAGACGATCGCAGCTTTTGAAGTGCGGGCTCTCCAGCCCAAGTTGGCCAGTGTCTCTCCATGGGCCCGTTGCCAAAGAACAACCAGACCAATAACAATGATGCAACTGGCTACAAAGCCCAGGTCCAGATATAGGGAGGCTCGGAGCAATCTGTTCTTCATGCTCTTCGCAAGGTAGTAAGTGAGGAGTCCGAAATTGGGAATGGCGATGACTATCCAACCTACAATGGTCGCCATCAGCACATTTCGCCATGCTGCCCAGGGCGTTAGCGTCCGAGTCTCTATAGGTTGAACAATCCCTGCTCCTGACATCGAAGGCTCCTGTGCCGGTGACGGTCGCCACCCCGGGCGGCACGCTCACCCGCAACAAACATAAAATCACGCCCCTGTAAAGAAAGGGACGAGCGCCACGCCCGTCCCTCCTTTGATTCCTTCCTGCAAGTACATGGAATCCAGAGTAACTCAGTGAATATCGAACTGCTCCTGGTGCAACGCCGGATCGGACTTCACGATGATCGTTTTCTTGGTGAGCTCTTCCATCTCATTCAGAAGTTGCGCGTTGTTCGCCTTCAGGGCTTTCGCAACCTCCGGGTTCACTCGCAACATCACGTCGCTGTGCTCTAAATGGTTCGCGATCTTGCGCATCTCGACATAGACCTCGTTGCAAATGGTGTTCACTGCTTTCACGAAGCCCGTGGCCTGGCAATACGGACACGGCGATCCGATCGTCCGTTCGAGCGACTGCTTCACGCGTTTGCGGGTGATCGCCACCAGACCGAAATCATTGAACTGCAGCACCTTCGAAGGCGCCCGATCGGCGCGCAATGCCTCTTCCAGCGCCTGCATCACTTTCTGCCGGTTGCGCCGCTCGTCCATGTCGATGAAGTCGATGATGATGATGCCGCCCAGATCGCGCAGCCGCACCTGCCGCACAATTTCCTTGATGGCATCGACGTTCGTCTTCACGATCGTATCTTCAAGGCGGGCGGTTTTGCCGACGTACTTGCCGGTGTTCACGTCGATTGCGACCAGCGCCTCGGTCTGATTGATCACGATATAGCCACCGCTCTTCAGCCAGACTTTGGATTTCAGAGCCTTGTTGATCTCCTCGTTGAGCCCGAACTGATCATAGAGCGGCGTCTCCTTGGTGTAGAGCTTGACGCGCTTGACCAGAGCCGGCTGGAAGCGATTCGCAAACCGCAAAATGCGCTCGTATTCCTGTTCCGTATCGACCCAGATCGCCGAAAATTCCGAACTCACCTGATCGCGCAGCACCCGCTCCACCACGTTCAGGTCGTGATAGATCAGCGCCGGAGACTTGCTGCTGTCGGAGCGCGACTTGATCTCATTCCAAAGGTTTTTCAGAAAGCGGATATCGGCTCGCAGTTCCTCGTCCGAAGCGCCCGCCGCCGCCGTCCGCACAATGAAACCGCCGCCGCCGTTTTCGCGCTCGCTCTGGATGATCCGCTTCAGCCGCTGCCGCTCTTCTTCCGACGAGATCTTGCGCGAAACGCCGGTGTGGTTCACCGTCGGCATGAAGACCAGGAAGCGTCCGGGCAGCGCAATGTGACTGGTGATGCGCGCGCCTTTCTTGCCGATCGGCTCCTTGGCAATCTGGATCAGCACCTCCTGCCCTTCTTTGAGCAGTTCGCTGATCTGCGGCACCACCGTGTTCTCGCGGCTGCGGAAGCGGCGTCCACCGCGGCGTCCGCGGCCACGATCGAACCCGCGCTCCGGACCGCGACGCTGCGTGCGCTGCAACAACCTCGCCTCCGGTGCGGGACCGCGAACTTCCGCGCTCGCATCCACTGTTCCCTCGCCAATCGCCTCGGCCTCCAGCAGCGCCTCGGCTTCGGCTTGCGCTTCTTCGAGTTCCAACTCCTCCGCTTCCCGCTCTTCGGCTTCGAGGACAGCTTCGGGAACCGCGTCTCCGTTCGCTACCGGCTCGCCGCCGGCTGCCAGCCCAGGAGCGACCTCTCCCACTCCGGGTTCCGACAACTCTCCACCGGCCGCGCGCGTCTCTTCCTCCAACTCCTCAAAACCTTCGTCGTCTCCGGGTTCTTCCCCGTAGGACGTGAGCTCGGCTTCTTCTTCCTCGATCTCCTGTTCCTCAACGGCGCCATGCGCAATCTCACGAGTAACATCACGAGTGACATCCGGCGTAACCTGCGGAGCTGCCACGAAGTCCGCTTCCTGCGCCACCTCGTGCTCCATCGTCTCGCGGAATGCGTCGCGGAACGTGGTCTCCGTCTCCGAAGTCTCGACCGTGCGCGGCTCCTTTCCTACTTCCGTTGCGGCGTTAGCAGTGGTCCCGTGCGCCTCTTCCTCTACTTCCACGTCCGCCACGTGCTCATGCTGTTCGTGAAGTGGCTCGGTCATCTCCACCGCGAAGATAGGCTCATCTTCAGGGAAGTTCGCAACGATCGCGGGCGACGCCGGCCGCTCCGCCGCTGCCGCGCTCTCCGCCGGCAAAACCGGCGCTTGATTCTGACTCTGACCCTGTCGCTGGTACTTCGAGATCGATTCGCCGGGAAGCACGATCGGTTGATATCCCGGAGGCGGGCCGTAATCGTAGTCGCGACCGGATCGAGCGGTGGTCGCTGCCGGCCGCTGGAATCGCGATTCCGATCCGCCGCGCCCTGCCCGGTCGCCGCGGCTAAAGCGGTCGTTCCTTGGTTCATTACGCGACGGTTCATTACGCGACGGTTCATTGCGTGATTCGTTACGAGGTTCACTCCGAAACTCGCTGCCGGTTTCACTGCGTGGTTCGCTTCGAATTTCACCGCGCTCCGGACTCGGCCCGCGGCCGCCCGTTTCACCCCGACGCCCGCGACGGCGTCGACGTCCGCGAAAATCGCGCGCAACGCCCGCGGCGTTGCCAGGCGCCTCCGAAGAAGCCGCTTCCGGCTCTTCTCCCTCACCCTCTATCCCGCCGGCTTCGGCAAGCTGCCCGTCACTATCAAGCGCTGGACCGCCCGCTTCCAAACCGGGGCGCGGACGCGCCTCCATCACCGGACGATTTGCCGGGATGGGTTCATCCAGATCCTCGTCCTGCTGCTCCAGATCCATGAAATCGGAGACGTATAGAAATGCGTCGCGTTCCAACCCAATGTCGACAAAGGCCGACTGCATGCCTGGCAGCACGCGCGTTACCCGGCCCTTATAAAT
>JBEKWX010000265.1:0-5632 GCA_049512675.1 Terriglobales bacterium
GTTCCTTAACAGAGTTCCGTGAATGCTTTCCGTGTAGTTGGTGATGATTTCGTGCTGCAATCCGGTGTAGCGCACGGCAGCCCTCTGGCCCTCGCGGTGACAGCGCGCGCAAAGCCCGGGAACGTTGGTGGGGAAGGTCGCCGACTGCGGGTCTTGTCTGCCAAGGATGGCATGCGTGCCATGGCACTCCTTGCAGATGGGGGCATTCGGATCCTTCTTGGCAACCTGCTGTCCGTGGATGCTGGCAACGTACTGCTTGCCAATCTCATCGTGGCAAGCGGTGCAGTCCACCGCGTGGGTGATCGTCTCGCAAGGCCGCACGTGGGATGCGTTTACTTCCGAGTGGCACTGGCTGCAGGCAACCTTGTTGTGGCGCGAATGGCTCACCTCGCCTACGCTGACGTACATGGATTGCCCGTCGCGCGCGCGACGCAGTTTCTCGTCCGCGTGGCAGCGCATGCAGTCCGCGTTGGCCATACCCAGTTCATAGAACACGTTCCGGATCTTATGAGGCTGATGGCAGTCCGGACAAGACGGCAGGATGTTGGCCTGTTTTTCCCAAAGCTCTCCTCGAATGGTCTTCCGGTGGACCACTTCGATTTGGGTGTGGCATTTCGTGCAGGTAGCGGCAATGTTCCGGCGATTGATCGAGGAAGCGGGGTCGGTATGCGGCAATATCGAGTGAGCGGTGTGGCAAGTGGCGCAGGTTGGGGCCACGGCCAAGCCCTTCTTCAGCAACGCCTCCCCGTGAATGCTCTCGGAGTAGTTCTCCAGAATATTGTCCTGGGGAATGGTGCGAGTCCGCGAAACCGGAGTGCCTTCCTGATGGCACTGGCCGCACACGAACGGTATCTTCAGCGGCGTCACCGTGGACCGCGGGTCTTTCACCGGAAGGATGTCGTGGTTCCCGTGGCAAGTCGCGCAGTGGGGCGCGAGCGGATCGCCGCGCGCAATCGCCTTCCCGTGGAGCGATTTGGTATACAGTTCCTGCTCGCCCGAGTGGCACGTGCCGCACTTTACCGGCGCGGGCTTCTCGTGCGGAAATTCTTTTCCTTCCAGGTCGGCGTGGCAGCCGGTGCACCCGAAGCTGGCATGCACGGAGGTGGCAAATTTCTTTCCGTCCACGTACAGCGAAACCGTTTTGCCGGCTCGCGTCGTAGTTGTGCTCCTATCGCCGTGGCAGGCGAGACATTCCGCCCCGGGCTGGTCGGCGGCGCGTGTGGGGCGCTCCGAAAACAGCAGGCAGAACACCGTGGCGACGAGCGTCGCGACGATAATTCTCAGAGCAGCACGGCGCTTCCTTCGTACATTTCTTGTTTCAGCCATATTTGTTTCAGCCATGTCAAACTTTCGGGCTGGTCTCACTTCGCTCAGAGCAGGCTCTGAAGCCTTGCCCTACCCGAAACAGGCGCGAGGATTCTCAGACAGCTTGAGACGGGGCAAGCCCCGTCTCTACACGGGTTTTTCCGCAGCCTGTGACGCCGTGCCCTACCCGGAGCCGATTCATGAAACCAACTTCCGGCAATGCTTACTTCATTCCCAGGTCGGTCAGAACCTTGGGATTTTCTTCCCCCGATGCTAGAACGTCATGGCACGCGGAACAATCGTTGGTGATGGTCTGGCCATCGGTACTGGTATGACTGCCGTCGTGGCAGCGGAAGCAGCCCGGCGAATCATTGTGCCCAATATTATTCGGGTGGGTGCCCCAGGTCAGGCGCATGTCTGGGAAGATGTTGCGCAGGTAGATATTCGCCACCTCCTGGCCCGATTGCTCCACCAGTGTGCGCCGTGTCGCGTAAATCTGCGGGTAATTGGTTCGATAGAAATTGTTGAGTGCGCCAATGATGCTCTGCTGTGCCACAGCACGGGTGGGATAATCCACCTTGAGAACCTCAACCGCCTTTTTCCTGATGTAGGGGAGTTCCGGGCTGATTCGCCCGGTCGACATCTGCTTGTCCACTGCGTTTTCGGGCAAGTCGAAGGCATGCGTGGGCCGGTTGTGGCAATCCACACAATCCATCACGCGATGCTCTCCTTTGTCCAATTGTTGTTTGGTGGGCTTCGAATCGCTGGAAATAAATTCGGTGGTCTTCCCCGTATCGTCTGTGTAGTACACGGCCGGGATCACCTGCCGCTCGATGTCGGTCGAAATGTAGCGGATGCGTGCGTTGTCGGCGAGGTGGTGCCCGTGGATGCCGACCGAACCCTGCCAAGTGCCCCCGCCCACCTTGAGCAGCAAGACATCCTTTTGCGGAGTGTTTTTTTCGTCGTCCTTGTAGCTGGTATTCACCAGGAACTTGCCGCCGGTAAAGCGTTGCGGCCAGTGACATTGCTCACAGGTCTCGCGCGCCGGGCGGAGGTGCTCTACGGGCGAAGGAATGGGGCGCGAATAAGTGTGGAAGGTGACCGCGAAGACCTGGCGCAGACCGGAAAGCTTCGAGCGCACAAACCACGACGCGCCCGGCCCGATGTGGCACGCGACACACTCCACCCGCGAGTGGGGAGAATTCTGATAGGCCGTAAACTCGGGATCCATCACGGTGTGACAAGTCTGTCCGCAGAACTCCGTCGAATCCATGTACTGCACGCCTTGGTACGATGCAGTCCCAACAAGGAGCAGGTTGAGCACGGTCGCCGCAGCCACGTACTCCAAGGTGCGCCGCACTACAGGCTGTCCCAGGTCGATGGCGGGGAAAATCTCTGGCAGCTTCCCGCTCGCGAGCAGACTTCGTCGCCTGAGCCAGATGCCAAGTGGAATCAGGAGTAAGCTGAGTACAAAAATGCCCGGGAGGATGAGAAAGACCAGAAGGCCAATATAAGGATGCGGGGGCCCCGGCAAGAAGACGTCATAGAACCAGAAGGCGATGGTGGTGAGCGCCGTGCTCGTCGTGACCACGGCGCCCGTCAGCGTTATGGGATTCTGTCCCAGATAATAGATTGGCTGCGCCCAGTCTCGGATGCGTTCTCGCAGAGTCATTTGAAACCGCAGTTTCCTTTCTTATATGCGCCGCCGTGCAGGCGCACTCCAAGCTTCGCCGCGGGATCATCCGCCGCGCAGGACAATCAACCAGACCGTGATGGCAGGGGCCGGCGTTATTTTTTCAACGTACGGATGTAAGCCACCAACCCGGTAACCTCTTCCGGCTTCAGAGACTTGTACGCGGGCATCTTGGGGGGCTTACCGTTCGTGATGACCGCCGCGAGATCCGCATCCGATTGTTTTTGCACAGCGGCACCGGAGAGATCGTGGCCGGCCGCTTTCGCTCCGTCAGGGCCATGACACATGGCGCATTTTGATTTGTAAAGTGCCGCGCCGTCTTGCGCATGCGCCGATAAGGGGAGGGCGAGGACAACAACCAATGCTACTGCGACGGTAAACACTGCGACGTTAATTCTCTTCATCTTTAAGCTCCATTCGAAGTTTAGTTGGCTCAACACCGAAAGAGAATACAACTACAGCCCCACATCTACAAACTGTCATATTGAACTTTTTGAGGGCGGAGGTTCTGTGATCCAGATCACACGTGCTTGTAATCCTGTTGCTGTTGCTTGATTCCGCTCAGAGGCAGCGAAATTAACCACTTAAAGGGTCTCAGTGGATGGATGGGCATGCGCTACGTGCTTGAGAGACCGGATCTCCCGGCCTCTCCCTCAAAATGCGCTTCGATTTCTTCCAGCGTCTTCCCTTTTGTTTCCGGCAGGAAGACTGCGGCCGTGACGAAGTAGACGACCGTGCAGGCGGCAAAGCCAAAAAACATGGCCGCGTAGCCATGCTTGCCGACGGTCGGCAGGAACATGGCGGCAATGGTCGTTGAAACTGCCTGGTTGATCAGCAGGGCGATGCTCATGCCGTTGGACCGGATGCGGGTCGGCATCAGTTCGGAAAGCGCCAACCACACGCACACTCCGGGACCGATCGCGAAAAACGCCATAAACACAAAAAGACTGATCGCCACCAGCCAACCATTGTGAGTGGTCGCCACAGGAGTAATCAGTGCATTGTCAATTTTTAGCGGCGCCTTGCGTGACGCACCGAGATTGCTGAACGGATTCGAGAAGAACGCGACTACTCGATTAGCGGGCAGGCAGCTTTCGCGCGTGATCTCAATCGGCTTGGCTGACTTTTCACTGGAACGTGCAACCCTGGTCGCGGCGCGGAAATCTCCGTACGAGTAGATGATGACCAGAGAGGTCGGTCGGTTGCTGATCGCCTTGCCGGCCTCACCGTTGGTTGCGAGCAGCGCATCCGCAGCCTTCGCGTCGTAAAGTAATGTGACTTTCTGTCCGGCGTCGACCATGGACTGAACCGCATCCCGGGAATCCACGCGTAGTTTTTCCGTCCGTCTGAACAGCAGGCCGGTGCAGAGGAGCGACACGATGATGCCAGCACTGCCCACCGACAGCAGGAACTTCCGTCCCTTGCGGTCCACCAGCAGAACGCCGCCGATGGTCATCAGGAAATTGATGATGGTGAAAATAACGTAGCCCCAGTGCGCCTGGAGATCGGAGAGCCCGCCCTGCAAAAGAATGTTGGTGTTATAGCCAATGATGGAGTTGACGCCAGTGGCCTGGTTGCAGGCGAGAATGACGCAGGCCAGGACAAATGGAATCACATATTTGCGGCGCAAAAGCGATTCCTTGACCTTCACTCCGGCGACCTTCACTGCGACGACCTTGGCTCCGGTTGAGGTCTCGGCCTTTTCAGCGGCCGCCGCTTGCTCCATTTCCGCAAGCTCGACGTCCGCTTGCTGGTTGCTGCGAGAGCGGAGAAGCGCAGCGTGGGCGGCCTCCCTTTTGCCTCGGCGAAACAACCAGCGCGGAGACTCCGACACCATCAGGCTACCGATCACGAACAAGATGCCGGGCGGCAGAGAAACCCAGAAGATGCTGCGCCACGCCGTATCTTTGAAGGCGAACAGTCTCGCGGGATCTCCCAGGTGAGACACCTCTTCGACGCGAAAACTGAAGAACATGCCAACGATGGCCGCCGTCACAATACCGAGTGTCAGCAGCCACTGGAAAATGCCCGTCCCCTTGCCGCGGTTCGTGGCCGCCAGGCACTCCGCCAGATACAGCGGGACTACGACGCCGATGAGGCCGGCGCTGATGCCCTGTAACAGGCGGCCAAGAACCAGGGACTCGTAGCCATGGGAGAGCGCAATGATGGGAATGCTGCAGACAAACAGCACTCCGCTGAGCAGCATTAGAGGCTTGCGCCCCATCCAGTCCGCCAGCGCGCCGGCAAACAGGGTTGAGATCACGCTCCCGAGGAGCACGGCAGCAACGACGATGGAAAGCTGGCCGGCATTCAACCCGGAAGTGGCCTCCAGATAGGGCAAAGCCCCTGCAATAATGCCGACGTCCACGCCGTAGAGTAAGCCGCCGAGTCCCGCTACCAGCAGGAGGAAACGGTTGTAGCCAGACTTTTCGTCGCGCGCCACAGTGGCAGCCCTTTCGCCTTTGGCAGCAGAGGCCTGGAATTTATTGTCTTCGAGATGGTATCTCATGAAGCGATCTCGGATAGGAAGGGGTCTTTCGACTGCGCGGCTGCTTCGCTTCGCGTAGCAGCCACTTCGCTCAAGATGACAATTTTATGGAGCTCAAGATGACTCTCTTCGTGGGCCGCGCACCG
>JBEKWX010000266.1:0-5614 GCA_049512675.1 Terriglobales bacterium
CTGCTGCTCAACCTGACGGCGCGTCCGGAGATCAAGTTTATCCGCGCGCATTGGGGAGTCGGCCGGTGGGGACGCGGGACGGAAACGCCCATGTTCGAATTCCACGTCACGCTGCGGGAAGTCCCGAAGGAGATCCTCGCGGAAGCCGCCGGGCGAGCGCGTGCGCAGTAGGGATTTCAGAGGTAAGAGGTCAGATTGCAGAGGTAAGGACGCTGATTTTCACCTCTGCAATCAGACCTCTCACCTCTGACCTCTCACAAAATCTCCGTTATATTAAGTTCATGCCTGATGGTTCGAATGCCGTCGTCCGTCCGGCGCGGGGGGTGCGCGGAGTCGTTCGCATTCCAGGGGACAAGTCCATTTCGCACCGCTACGCCATGCTGGCGGCCATTGCGGAGGGCACGAGCCGTTTCCAGAATTTTTCAGCGGCGCGCGATTGTGCCAGCACGCTCGATTGCGTCGGCAAGCTCGGCTGCGAGTGGAAGCGCGGGCAGGACAAAGACAAAGATGACGACGGAACGATTGAAGTGCATGGCGTGGGGCCGCGGCTGAATGCTCCCACCGAGATCCTCGATTGCGGAAACTCCGGCTCGACCATGCGCATGCTGAGCGGAATTCTTGCCGGCCAGCCGTTTACCAGCGAGTTGTGCGGGGATGAGTCGCTCTCGCGGCGTCCGATGGCGCGTATCATGGAGCCGCTTTCCGAGATGGGCGCGAGGATTTCGTCGAACGATGGCGGACGCCCTCCCCTAAAAATTCACGGGGGACCGCTCAAAGCAATCCATTACAAACCGGAAGTGGCGAGTGCGCAGGTGAAATCGTGTGTGCTGTTTGCCGGACTGTTCGCCGCAGGCGAAACGGTGGTCGAGGAGCCCATGCGCACCCGCGATCATGGCGAAATTGCGCTCCGGGCTTTTGGGGCGGAGGTCGAGCGGAGCGGAAATGCATCGCGAATTGTGGGCGGACAGCGGCTGCGCGCAATTGAGGCGCACGTGCCGGGCGATCTTTCGAGCGCCGCGTTTTTTCTTTGCGCGGCGGCCCTCTTCGCCGGATCGCAGATCACCTTGCCCGGAATCTTGATGAATCCGACGCGGGCGCGGCTGCTCGACATCCTGGTGCAGATGGGGCTGAAGATTTCGGTCGCGCATCTGGAAGAACATCAGGGCGAGCTGGTAGGGTCGATTGAGGCGCGCGGAGCGGAGTGGCGGGGAGCTGTAATCGCCGGCGCCGATACGGCGGCTTTGATCGACGAGATCCCGGTGCTGGCTGCGGTTGCGCCGTACTCCGAGGGCGGCCTCGAAGTGCGTGACGCCAAGGAGTTGCGCGTGAAAGAGTCGGATCGCATTGCCGCCGTCGCCACCAATCTGCGAAAGATGGGCGCGGAAGTTGAAGAGCGGCCCGATGGAATGCGGATTCCTGGCGGCCAGCATCTGCATGGCGCCGAGCTGGATTCGTTTGGCGACCATAGAATTGCCATGGCGTTCGCCGTGGCCGCGTTGCGAGCGGAAGGCGAGACGACGATTGTCGGCGCCGACGCGGCGGGAGTGTCGTACCCCGCGTTCTTCGAGGAGTTGCGCAAGATTACGGAGTGAGCCGCTGGAGAGAAATCATGAGTGCAGACAGATCCCCATCCCCCGACGAGCGCCTGCAGCTGGAATTCAACCGTTGGGCCGATGACGGCGAGGGCGCGAAGATGGAACGCCATCACCTCGACATCACCGGGAAAACCATGCGGCGCATGGATCTGCGTCCGGGTGAGCGCATTCTAGATCTCGGCTGCGGATCGGGGTGGGCGACACGTTTGCTGGCGCGCATGGTCGGCGAAGGGCCGCAGGGTTTTGGGCAGGTGGTGGGCGTCGACATTTCCGACGAGATGATCCGGCAGGCGCGAGCCGCTTCGAAAGACTTCGACAACGTCATGTTCGTCGTCGGAACCGCGGCGCAGATTCCCTGGGAAGAAAACTTCTTTGACAAAGTGCTTTCGGTGGAGTCGTTCTATTACTATCCCGATCAGGAACGCGCGCTGGCCGAGCTTTTTCGCGTCATGGCGCCGCACGGACGGCTGTTCATTCTGATCAATCTCTACAAAGACAATCCGTATTCGCTGCAATGGGTGCCGAAGCTGAAAGTGCCGGTGCACGTTCGTTCAGCGGCAGAGTACGTCGAACTGCTGAAGAAGCATGCTTTCGACAATGTGGAGTATGCGCAGATTCCCGACGACACGCCCACGCCCGAAAACTACCAGACGACTTCATTTCACAGCCTGGACGATATGCGTGCCTTCAAACGCATCGGTGCGCTGCTGCTGAGGGCGTCAAAGCCCGATGTGCGGAATCCGGCGCCCGGCTACACGATTTATTGAGCTACGAGCTGCGACCGGACAAGCGCGGGGTGCGAGCCTGGGGGCGGTCTCCACGTTGGCTTTGCTCAGAAGGAGAACTCAAACTTCATGTCGCGAATTTACCGGGCGCGACACTGGCGTTCCGGTTGCTTTCCAGTAGAGGAAGGAGTTACATCATCAGTGGCGAGGAACATTGGCCGAGGAACATTGCCAACGAAACATTGGCCGAGCAACAGTGGCGAGGAATGACGAATAGCCTTAGCGTGAAGATCCAGTTCGCAGCATGTCTTCTCTTACTAACGGTTTTTCCCACGGCGCCGGTCTGGGCCCGATCGCACAGCCATTCTGCCGAGGACAGTCCCTTAGACCCCGGTTACGTGTTTGCACTGGCAGCCGCTAACCATTTCCTCCACGCATGGCAAACGGGAGACATCGAAAACGGCATGGTTCTGCTCAGCGATGGTCTCCGCCACTCGCAGAACGCCGACAAACTGGAACAGTTTTTCTCCAGCGGCAAGGACCGGGCCTTTGAGATCACGCGCGGTCATGGGCATCAGGGCCGCTACAGTTTCCCGGTCGTGCTGGTCACGCCCCGAGGGTCATCGCATGTCACGCGCAAATTTTCCGATATAGTCCTGGTCGAAACTGGAAAGAACGACTGGGTGGTGGATAAACTTCCGTAGGGAGCAGTCGTTGGTCGTCGGTCGCTTGCGCTTCAACGGAGACGGTCGTCTCAGCAACTGACCAGGCGTACAGGATCAATGATTCGTCGTTCGTTTGTTCGTCAATCGTTTGTTCGCCAATTGCACTTTGATTTGAAGAAAGCCGTTCTTATCATAAGGAGTTCGCCTTTATGAAGCGTATCCATAAGGTTGCTGTCCTCGGCGCGGGCACGATGGGCGCTCGCATCGCGGCACATTTCGCTAACGCGGGAGTGCCTTCGTTGTTGCTCGACATAGTGCCTTCAGACGCGCCTCCGGGCGCCGCCGGTCCCGCGCGTAACAAAATCGGAGCTGCCGGACTGGAGGGGGCCCGAAAATCGAAGCCCGCTGCGTTTTTCGAAGCGTCGCTTTCGCGGCTCGTCACCGTGGGGAATTTCGACGACGACCTCAAAAAGGTGGCCGAGGTGGACTGGATTATCGAGGCGGTCGTCGAGAACCTCGAAATCAAGCGGTCGTTGCTGAAGAAAGTGGAAGCCGTCCGCAAGCCCGGCACCATCGTCACCACCAACACCAGCGGACTTCCGGTCGCGAAGATCGCCGAGGGGTTTTCCGACGACTTCCGCCGCTCGTGGTTCGGCACGCATTTTTTTAATCCGCCGCGCTACATGCGGCTGCTCGAACTGATCCCAACCCCAGACGCGGACCGCGCCCTGATCGAGGCGGTCGCGCACTTCTGCGACGCGCAACTGGGCAAGGGCGTCGTGGTGGCGAAAGATACCCCTAACTTCATCGGCAATCGCATCGGTACATTTTCCGTGCTCAACGTGATGCGCCTCATGCAGGAAATGGACCTGAGCATCGAAGAGATCGACGCGCTCACCGGCCAAGCCGTGGGCTGGCCGGGCTCGGCCACGTTCCGGACGATCGATCTGGTGGGGCTCGACATCCTCGGGCACGTGGTCGCGAATACCACCGCGAACGTCCACGACGAGCGCAGCGAATTGCAGCTTCCCGCTTTCTTTCGCCAGATGCTGGAACGAAAGTGGCTGGGCGACAAGACCAAGGGTGGCTTCTACAAGAAGGTCAAGAGCGGGCACGCGGATGGTAAACACAAGGAAGACGAGCGCATGGCGCTCGACTGGAAAACGCTGGAATATCATCCCCGGCATAAGCCAAAATTCGCGGCGCTCGATATGGCGAAAAACGTCGAAGAGACAGGCGCGCGCCTTCGCATGTTGCTCGGCTTGAACGACGATGACGGCAGCGGCGGATCGCCGAAGACCGACAAAGCAGGCGCGTTTCTTTGGGCGGCGCTCTCCGACTTGTGGACGTATTCCGCCAATCGCATTCCCGAGATCTCTGACTCAGTTGTAGAGATCGACCGCGCCCTGCACCTGGGTTTCAACTGGGATCTCGGCCCCTTTGAACTCTGGGACGCGGCGGGCGTGGAAGCGACCGTCGCGCGCATGAAAAAAGAGGGGCGTCCGGTCGCGGCTAACGTAGAAAAACTGCTCGCCTCCGGAACCAAGTCCTGGTATGCGGATGATCTGAAGACGCCATCAGGCCGAGCATACTTCGATCTGGCCCACGCGCATCTCAAGCCCGTGGAAGTGCCCGCGGGCGTCTGGTCGGTCGAAGTCGCAATAAAAACGACGTCCAACGCCGTGGTCAAGAAAAATGCCGGCGCTTCGCTGGTTGACCTGGGCGAAGGCGTGGGCTGCATCCAGTTCCACTCCAAAATGAACGCGCTCGGCGCCGACATTATCTCGCTGATCCTCCAGACGCTGAAGCCGGGCGGACCGGGCGACGGCTTCGACGCCTTCGTCATCACCAACGACGCGCCGAATTTCTCCGTCGGCGCCAACGTGATGCTGCTGCTCATGTCGATACAGGAGGAAGAGTGGGACGACGTTGACCTCGCCATCCGTCAGTTTCAGGGCATGACGCAGGCCATCAAATTTTCACCCAAACCGGTGGTGGCGGCGCCCTTCGGAATGACGCTCGGCGGCGGTTGCGAAATCTCGCTGCACGCCGCCGTTCGCCAACCGCACGCCGAACTCTACATGGGACTGGTCGAGGTCGGAGTCGGCCTGCTTCCCGGCGGCGGTGGGTGCAAGGAAATGCTGCTGCGCGCGGTGGACAGCGCCGCTTCCATTCGTCCCGATGGCCGCGAATCGGTGGAACTGTTGGAGGCGATGAAGAAAGCTTTCGAAACCATCGCTACCGCGAAAGTCTCCACCTCGGCGGAGGAAGCCCGCGGGCTAGGGTTCCTGTCGAGCTCCGACCGCGTCACCATGAACCGCGAGCGCGTTCTCTCCGACGCCAAAGCGCGCGCGCTAGAACTGCTGCGCGCAGGCTATGAGCCTCCGGTGATGCGCACGAACATCCCCGCGCCCGGCGAGAACATCCTCGCCACTCTCAAACTGGGCGTCCACCTCATGCGGCAGAGCGAGTACATCAGCGATCACGAACTGAAGCTAGCCACGAAAATCGCCGAAGTACTCTGCGGCGGCAATATCACGCCCGGCACGCCGGTCAGCGAACAGTACCTGCTCGACCTGGAGCGCGAGGCCTTCAAGTCCATGTGCGGCGAAAAGAAGACGCAGGAGAG
>JBEKWX010000267.1:0-5600 GCA_049512675.1 Terriglobales bacterium
GACAAGCATCAGACGGTGATCGGCGACCGCTGCATGGTCGGATGCGACACGCAACTGGTCGCGCCGGTCAAGGTCGGCAGCGATGTGTTCGTCGCGTCAGGGACGACCATTGTTCGCGAGGTGTCCGACGGCTCGCTTGTGATGTCGCATCATCCGCAGCGCGAAAAGGCCGGCTGGATGGCGGCCTGGCGCAAGCGTCACGGCGACAGCCCCGACGGCAGCTTGCGGCGCAGCAAGGATCATCAAGATTAGACGCACCGCTTGAACTGGCCCGCGGCACCGACGCCGATCAGCCGGGCAATCTCGCGAAGTCAGTGACGGCAGAGTAGCGCGGTTGGCTGTCTAATATTCTGCGCTATTCTCACTTGATCCGACTCGGGGATTCAAGCTGCGATTTCATGGCCTCCAAATCTTCTCGATAAGTAGTCGGCCGCTTGAACTTTAGTCCCTTCGTAACTTCCTCGAATGCGGCATCGAGTTCTTCGCGACGCTCATAGAAGCGTGCTACTTCGAGATGCCTCTTTTGACGGACTCGCTCCGCTAACACTCCGTCCTGAAGTTGGCGAGCTAGGGCTTCGGCCCGGGTGTAATCTTCCTCACCCCCATTAAGATCCCCCTGCCACAACTTAAGCAACCCCCGAGTCGCTGTGAGTGCGACCGCTCCTGTCGAAAACTCTTCGATAGGATGGATCGATTCCAGAATCGCTTCTGCTCGCATCGGCTGTCCCGTCTCTAGGTAGGCATAGGCTAGATTGTTTCCTATACACGCGTCTCCTGGGTACCGTTTGTAGCCGTCTTTCAGTACTTCGATTGCGTGCGTGTAGTCGTAAAGGTTGTCTGTCAAAATGAGACCCAGGAGACTGTAGCCGATAGCAGTTCCTTCGCCTGCCTGGATTGGTAGACGCAGTTCTTTAACCGCTTCCTGGAATTTGTTTTGATACCAAAGACAGATAGCCAAGAGTGTACCGATCTGTGGGCCAGCCTTCGGAAACTGCAGCCTGCATAATTGCAACGCTCTGATAGCTGAATCCCAATTACCTAGCTCAATTTCTGATCTAGCGGCATTCAAATAAGGAATCGGACTCCGTACGGGAGCTGTTTGAATTGACCGGTCGAACCATAGACCAGCCTTCGCTTGATCTAGTAGCGACGTGCAGACTCCGATATTATTTTGAATTCTCGAAAGCTGATTTGGTCGTTTCGCGTCAACGAACCCTTTCGCCTCAATCAATTGTTGTTTTGCCTGCCGGTATTCCTTTTGCTCTTCAAGCACACGAGCAAGAATCTCTCGGTTTTTTGCGTCGTCCGGTTCCTTCTGAATCGCCCTGTGGAACACATCTGCGGCTTCGTCATAGCGCTTCTGCCTGTATAGTACTTCACCCAAGCCGTGCAGGGCTCTAGGTCCATCAGGAAAAAGTGTTAGAGCTGCTCGAAATGATTTCCCGGCCTTTTGCAGATCGCCGTTGAACACATATGCCACTCCCAATGCTTCGTGTAGGGAAGGCCATCTCACTGCGGTTTGCGTTGCAAAGCGCAGATGCCGAATCGCCTCGTGTTGACGATTCAATCGCAAGAGCAGAACCGCAAGATGAAGTCTTGCTATGGGCTTGTCAGAAGGATGGCTTACTGCGTCCTTGAGAAGAGACACAGCCTCATCAAACGCTTCTCGTCTCACAGCTATCTGAGCCAGCCCTATCGAGGAAGAGACATCGTCAGGATTTACCTCGCGTAGACGTATATATAGATCCCTTGCCTCTGCGAGATTGTCTTGAAGCAAACGAATACGCGCCATACAACCTAACGCGAGGCAGTTATCAGGTTCTGATACCAGCACGGTGGAGAGATGTTCTGCAGCTTCCCCTAATCGACCTTGCCCCAACAGGGCGGAAGCTAGATTACATCTGGCGCGAATGCTGTTCGGGAAACGTTCCAAATCACGACGTCGCTCTGCCACAAGACTCTCTGCGAGATCGCTCTCGACCGACGCAGGCGAAGTGGTCACGTCCCGGAAGTGAAAATCACATTCAAAGGTTCTGTCTTTCTCGCGAAAAGTGGCAGACGTTTGAACAAGAAACGGATTAAGCTTCGGAAGTTCCAGAGGGAATTCCGGAATATCTCCAATGAATTCCTTCTGGACTGCCTGAGTAAGGTTTGTATCGTTCATATGCGGCTGTGCCTCATAAAATACTCGTTCTGACGGGTCATCATTTCAACCGACGCTTTGCCCGCCGCCGCCGCTTCTCTTCAACCCAATGCCGGTATTCTTTCTCATTCTGAAGAATTATCTGACAAATTCCGATTTGATTAAAGACTCGACTGAAATTAGTCAATCGCACTCGATGGTCCACATCAGCAAGCGACTTGTAGAGTTCGTTTAGCCGAAGACGGACGCTTTTTGGTAGCGATGGATCGAAACTCTCAAGGTCAGGAAGTTGATGGCTCGCCTTGATCGCGTCTACGATCGAATGAAATGTAGTGTGCCGATTGCCTGGCTTAACGTTGCGGCGGAACTGATCGAGATCCGAGTAATATTGGAGGTCGAAGGCTTGATCTCCGAGCACGGCGCCCGTAAATAGTTCGAAAAGATTTGCGCCGAGGCCGAAGAAATCGCACTTATAACCTAATTCCGGCGCTTCGTCGTGAAGGCATCCGAGTATTTCCGGCGATGAGTACGCTCGATCGCCCGGAAAGATAGAATATGTCGTGAGCAGGTGAATGCTGCCATCAAGTTTGCAGGCGGCGCCCAAGTCTCCAAGCTTAACTGAGCCATCACGCATTACTAGGAAATTGCTGGGCTTCAGGTCGCGATGACACATCTGGTGACTGTGAAGACGTTGCACAGCTCGGCACATCGCTGCGAAGGCGGTGAGTTTTGATACCGGATTCCACTTCTTTTTCTCGATCGCATCTCTGACATCGGATGCAGCCAATTCGAGCACACAGTAGGCAAATGGTATGTTCCACGTAAGACTGCCGGTAGACGGAACCACATGCGTGAACTCGGACAGCGGGGACGCGCAGGTTATGATGTCGTTCTGTCCGGCCAACTCGTTGAGCAGAGTGACCTCGCGCTGAAAAGAATTCCAGCGGTAGACATTCAGCGGGGCGGGAGTTCGAAGCAGCGGATGGAAGAATTTCAACGCTCGTCGTTGCCCTGATGACTTCTCGTTTGCGGTGAACACGAGTGAGAAGTACCCGTCTCCGCCGCACATCCCAATTCGTTGCACCTTTTCAAACGTGGCATTTAGCTGAGGCGACTGCTCGACGATCTGTAAAAGCGCTTCTCTCTGGGGATCAGGGCACACGCGTCAACCTCAACCACGCTTTTGCGCCTTTGACGATTGTGGCCTGCTGAACCGCTGCCGAAGATAGTCGACAGCTTCCTCCGGGTGTTCGCGAAGAATTTCTAATATCTCTTCCGGAATGCGGCCCGTAGACATGAGTAGCCGGTCGGCGTCGTAGTCGAAGTAGCGCGCCACACGCCGGACCAATTTCTCAGACGGACGGATGTCCTTGTTCTCAAGTTTGCTGAGGTACGTGTAGCTGACTCCGAGATCAGGGGCTAAGCGTTTGATACCCAAGCCCGCACTCGTCCGTAGACCGCGAAGAATTTCTCCGAACTCCATGGGCAGAATTCTATCGTAGGTTGACAAAGTATTCAACCCGGTGGAAGGCTGCACAGCAATGCCCCCTGAGCCTCGGAGGAGCGGACTCATTCCTAGTGCAGCATTCGCAGGCCGAATAGCAGGCGCCCGCGGGGCGTCCGCTTCGGGCGGCATGACGGAGACGATGGATGGTGACGCTAGCGGAACTTGGAATTTGGACCCTCACCCGCGCCGGACGGCGCGGCCTCTCGCCCCTGTCAGGGAGGGGCAAAGATGGAGCTGAAGCGCAACAAGGATGCGCTGCCACTCGCTTAGTTCGGCGAAGAGCGCCTTCGCGTCTTTCAGGTGGGCGGTGGTCGAAACCCTCGTTGAAAGTCTCTCCCGGCGCCCACTTTCGATCATCCGCGCGGCTTGCGCCGCCCCCGGCTACTGCTTCGACATCAGATCGGCCTTCCCACTGGCCAGATCCACCGGCACCGAGTTGTGCTCGTGGACGATCAGCCATTTCCCTTTGATCTTCCTCAGGCAGTCAGTGGTCCGAATGACCATATCGACCTTCGCGCCACTCTTGTCAGTCGAGACCATATGAGTGGTGTAATGCGCGAAGGCGAGCTTGCCGTTGGCGGTAATGTCGAGGTCGCTTACCTGAGCGGTGGTCGGGCCGCTCGCCGCCGTCGCAAAGAAGCCCTCGAAGTCCTTGCGGTAGGCGGCAGCGCCGACGTACTGGCGCGGAGGGATGACGTCGAACACAAACAGATCGTCACCCGGAGCGTAGAACTGCATGACCTTGTCGACATCTTTGGCGGCGATCGCCGCGGCCAGTTGCTCTTCCAGCGCCTGGATTTGTGCCTTGTCAGCCGACTGCGCTCCGGCGTCGAATGCGATGCCCAGTAAGACGACTGCAAAGGCAATAGACCCCAGAGCGAACAGCTTCCTCGCGTGGCCCCAATTCATGCAAACTCCTCCTTCGACCGGTTTTGGATTCATGACTGCCGGTTACGTCCCCGGCATGGGAGAGTCACGTTTCTATCGATACAAACAGGGAGCGGATGGTTGATGCCCGCTCATCGGTGGTCGTCTCTCACGAAGCTGCGCTGATGTCAAGGCTGTGGGGAGAAACACGCGGGCGCTTGCCCGCGCTGGATTCGCGCCCGGGGGCGCGGCCGTATGTCTGTGACACCTCCCGGTCAGGGCGAGGCAAAGATGGAGCCGAAGCGCAACAGGGATCATCAATATTAAAAGGTCGCGCGATCCGCGCATCGCTTGAACTTGCTCGCGCCGGCGGGAATAATCACCTGAACGAGGTGACGGTCGAAGCGATTGAAAACAAAGAGCGAGAGTAGCGCCAGGACTCATGACCGCATCGGGCCATGAGTTGACGAGGTGGAAGCAGTATCGAAAGATTCGGCGGATGGCTTCCCGGCTCCACAGTCGATAGAGGCGAGCAAACCGCGCGAGCGATCGCGCGACAAAATACGCCTCGAGTGGCAGAGCATCAGGCTCTGACGTGATTTTCTAAACTCTCCCGCACAAATCGTATCGCTATCGTTTCGCCCTGAGCCGGTGGGTTCGGATAACTCTGCAAACTTCTCTGCGATAGCGGGGAAAGGAGCGAACGATCATGTGCGGAATAATCGGATACGTCGGGCCGCGCGAAGCCTACCCTATCATCCTCGAAGGGCTGGGCCGCCTGGAGTATCGCGGCTACGATTCGGCCGGCATCGCAACTTTAGTTGACAACAAGCTCGAAATTCGCCGCGCCAAAGGCAAGCTCGACAACCTGCGCCATCTGCTGGCCGACTCTCCCATCCACGGCCATATCGGAATCGGGCACACGCGATGGGCGACTCACGGCCGCCCGTCGGAGGAAAATGCGCATCCGCACAAAGCCGGCCCGGTCGCCGTCATCCACAACGGCATCGTCGAGAACTTCATCGAGCTGCGCGCCGAACTGCTCGCTCGCGGCCACAAGCTCCGCTCCGAAACCGACACCGA
>JBEKWX010000268.1:0-5596 GCA_049512675.1 Terriglobales bacterium
CCGCACGCCACCGGAATTCCCAGATCGTAGAAGAACTGCAACGTCGAAGGATCCGTAAATGCCCCGCCAACAATCAACGCCCGCAGTTCTCCGCCAAACGCCTTGTGTACTTGCGGCAGCAAACGCCTGCTCACTTCCACCCGCGGACGTCCTCGCGTCAGCATTTTGTTCAGCCCGATCAGCCGGTCCAGCATCCACCGCTCGTGCGGCTTCAGTTCGTCAAACTTCGCTCGCAGTCCGCGCTCCAGATTCTTTAGCACCATCGGCACCAGGCTCACATCGGTGATGCGATAGCGCACAAACGCATCGCGCACAAACTCCGGACGCAGCGTCCGTAAATGAACCACGCAAGCTCCACAAATAAACGGCCCAATAAATCCCACCATGAAATCGATCGCGTGATTAGTGGGCAGAATGCTCAAGTAGCGCACGCCCGGCCAAAATGGATACCACGCCGTCAACGAAGCACACTGCTCCAAGTAACTGTCGTGCGTGAGCACGCATCCCTTCGGACGCCCGCCCGTGCCCGACGAATAGACGATGCAGGCCGTGTCCTCGCGCTGCCGCGCCACAAAATGCGGATCGCCCTTCCTCTTAAATTCTTCCCAGCGATAAGCACCGCGCAAGTCCTCTCCCGCCGGCGCTTCCGTCACCAGCACAATCTCGACCGTGAGTTTTGCGAACTCCGGCGACTGCGTGATCGCCCGCCACAAGTAATATTCCACAACCAGAAAACGCGACTTCGAATGCGCCAGCAGTTGCAGGTGCTCCCCCGCGGTCAATTTGTAATCCAGCGGAATCAGCACCCCGCCGCAGAAAAAGATCGAGTATGCCGAAATCAGCCACTTCGACTGATTCGTCATGATGATCGCCGCGCGGTCGCCCGCCTTAAAATCCGCGTCTTCAAGCGCCCGGCAAAGCGGATGCGCCATTTCCTTAAAGTCAGAATAGGTAAGCCGCACTTTTTCGCGGTCTCGATCGGCTTCAATCAGGCAGGTTTCGTTCGGCCAGCGTTCCAACGCATCCTTAAGCGCTGCACCCAGGCTGGCATATTGGCGGAGATCAAGCATTCAAGTTGTTATCTCACCACGGAGACAGGGAGAAAGCTCTCGCCCAGAAGGCAACTGCCCGCTGTCTACCGTCCCTAAAGCCGCGCCTGAATCCGATTCGCCAGCGTCCGAAAATCGGACACGCCCTGCAGTTCATAGTCCGGCAACTCGATGCGGAAGTGATGCTCCAGTCGCGTCAGCAAATCGAGCGCCTGCAGGCTGTCGATGCCCAGCGTCTTGAAAAAGTCGTCGTCGGCAGAAAGCTTCTCCCGTGGAACCCTAAAGTGGGTCGCGGCAAGATCCAGAATCTGGTCGAGTGTGTGATCGGTCGCTGGCATGAGTACTGCGCCTTTCAAATCCCCGCCTACAAATTACCAAGTACAAAGTCACGGCAAGTACGGCTGTACTCCCTCATTCTCCACAAACTTGCGCAGCCCATCTTCGACGGCTGGACGCGAATAAAGGTCGCAGAAAATATCAATCTCCCGATCCAACTCCGCATACGGAATCGGCTTCACAAATTCTTTCGCCGTCGCTGCCGTCCGCCGGTCAAATTTTCCGACTTGGCTGGCTGTTGCGCGTGCTACCCGCAGCGCCTCCCCTTCGGCGGCAATCTGGCTCACCAGCCCGATCTGCTGCGCCTTCATCACATTGAAACTGCGCCCGGTGAGCAGCAGATCGCGCACCACCGCGTTGCCCAAATCCCGTTTCAGTCGGGGGATCCCGCCGAATCCCGGAATCAGCCCCAGCCGCAGTTCGGGGAAACAAAATCGCGCCATGCGGTCCGCAATAATAATGTCGCAAACCAGCGCCAGCTCAAACCCGCCGCCAAAGGTCACCCCGTGCACTGCCGCAATCGTCGTCAGCGGCGCTGCATCGAGCGTGTTCATCACGGAGTGAATGCGCTTCAGGAACTCCCGCACTCCGCGCAGGGCTGCGCCCTTTTCCATTTCTTCCCCGCGCTGAAACAGTTCGCGCAAATCCGCTCCCGCGGAAAACCCAGCCTTCAACGTCGAATGGACAATCAACGCCTGCGCTTCATTCGCCAGCCCGGGCAGAGCCGCCGCAAACCTTTCCAACTCCTCCAGCGTGAGCGACCCGATCTCGTTGCAAGGATCGCGATGCAAGGCAAGCTCAATCGCTCCATTCACGATCTGCCACGAAAGCGTTTGCCCTCTAAAGTCGTTCATGCCGTCTTCGCCGCCTGGTTCTTCGAGGCCTGGTTCTGCAAGGTCAGGTAGATCGCGTCAATTTCATTGCGAAACCGCTCGGCAATCAAGTCGCGTTTCAGCTTCCCGTTCGCCGTCAGCAGCCCGCTCTCGATCGTGAACGCTTTCTCAACCAGACGAAAAGCCCGCACCTGCTTGTAATGCGGAAGTCCCTGATTCACCAGGTCCAGTGCCGCCTGCGTTTTCTCGTCGCTAACCTTGCCCGTGACCAGCGCTGCCAGATATCCACGTCCATTGCCCACGAGCACCACCTGACTCGCGTCCGGCAACTCGTGCAAAATCTTGTCCTCAATCGGCTCAGGCGCAATGTTATGTCCCGACCCAAGAATAATCAGGTTCTTGATGCGCCCGACAATCTTCCAGTTTCCGTTCGCGTCCACTTCGCCCTGATCGCCGGTATGGAACCAGCCGTCGCGCAGCACCTTCGCAGTTTCCTCCGGACGATTCCAGTATCCCGGAAAAATATTTGGTCCGCGCACCACGATCTCCGCATTCTCCGCGATCTTCATCTCCACACCCGCAATCGCCGGACCCGCGCGGCCCGGAATTACCGGCGCATCTGGATCATCCATGGTGCAGATCGCCGTCGTCTCGGTCAGGCCGTACACCTGCAAAACGGGAATGCCCAACATCATAAAAAACAGTTGCGTCTCCACACTCAGCGGCGCCGAGCCACAAATCAGCGCGCGCAGTTTTCCGCCGATCATCTTTTTGCGGATGGTAGGAAACACGAGCCGATTCGCCAGCCCGAGCCAGAACCAGTCCCCGGCGCGCGATTTCCCCTCTTGCCGCCGCACCCATGCGCCCTTGGCTTTGGCGTACACCTTCAACGGAAATCCACCCGTCTTCCAAAGCTGCTCGTCGACCGCTTTGCGCATGCGTTCGAGAAGCGCGGGGACATTCAGGAAATAATCCGGCGCCGCCAGCCGCATCTCTGTGGCAATCTTCCCCAGATCCATATTCAATGCCAGCTTGCTCCATCGCAGCAGGCTGGTCAGCATCATGATCCACGAACCCGCAAAGCAAAGCGGCAGGTAATGAAACACGGTGTCCTGTCCCGGATGCGCCTTCGTCGGGCGACTCAGAATCGTATGACCCCGCATTAGCTGATCCAGTCGCCCCGAAGTGCAGCCCAGCATGTGCCCGATGTTGCCCGCGTCCAACATCACACCCTTCGCCTCGCCCGACGTGCCAGAGGTGTAGATGATGGTCACCACATCTTCTTCTGCAATCGCCAGCGCCGGATTCTCCACCGGCCCGCGCGTTGGCGTGAAAACATTTTCGAAGCAGAAATACGGCGGCGCCTCCGGCCACGCCTCCAGGATCGCATCGGCCAACGACTTCTCGCCGCAGGCAATCACTGCCGGCCAGCAATCCTTCATCATCGCAACCAGTTGGGCAGGCGCCTGCCGCGCATACAGCGGGACCACCGTCAATCCCTCCGCCATGATGGCCAGATCCAACGCCACCCACTGCATCGAGTTATGCGCCAGCAGTGCACAACGGTCACCCTTCTTCAGTCGCAACCGCCGCAGATAAGCCCGCGCCACCAGCACGTGGCCCAGCAACTGCCGCGCTGTCATCGGAACCGCGTTCCCCTCGCGTAGTTCCTGCAGCACGATAGCATCGCCGCTGCGCTCCAAGCCGGCAAAAATCTCTTCGAGAAATAGCATGCGTTTCTTGTGAATTCGTTGGCTATGCATTGGAGAATTGAAAGGTGCGGTTACCCGTACGCCGCCACCAGCCCCCGCAAGCTCTCGCTCATCGGCGGCAGATAATCCTCCCAGCTCCACTCTCCGCGCCGGGTGGGAAAATCCGGATATCGCCGCTGCACTTCTTCTTCAAAATACACGCCCATGCGCGCCATCAATTTCAAGTTCCGCACCACGCTCCGCGCGATCCCATCGGCAATCCGCTCGCCGTCGCGATCCAGAATTTCGATTGCCGCCAGCGTCCGCGCCTCCAGGTCCGGATCATCCACATTCATCAGCAACTCCTCATGTCCGCGCTCGTTCATCAGATTCCGTATGCGCTCATCCATCGTGATCCCCGCCGACGCCACCAGCGCCGGCATCGAAGTCACGATCCCGTGATAGCGCGAAGACACCATCAGCCGGCACGCCCGCAGAATGCTGACCAGTTGGTACATGTTGTGGTCGTCCGAGGTCAGTACCGGAACTCCCCCCAGCTTCTCCGAGATACGGCGGCAAGGCCGGGCATCCATGCGCTCGGTCGCCGCCATGATCACGAATACATTCCTCTTCTGGCGGAAAGCGGCCACCGCATTGGCAATCGAACTCAAATAGTGTTCATAGGCCCGATCCGCCTCTGGCCCCCCATGATGAAAATACGGTCCACGATAATGGCTCTCTTTGTATGCGCCAGTCAGGCTGTGCAGCGCGGCCTTCCCCACCGACGCCTTCACCGGCCACTCAAACGGGTTGATCGGACACACCACCAGAACCGGCGTCTTCCCATCCCAACCCACATCGCGCAGCGCTCTCCGCCCATACTCCGCACCCAGCGGCTCAAACGTCCACGCCGTGTCCGTGCCCAACTCCGTCGGCACGCCGAGTTCTCGGAGAATTTTCCGCGACTCGTCGTTGCGCGTGATCACCAGCGAATTTCTGCAATAGCGCCCGCACATTTTCGCCACCAGCGGATCCATATGTCCCGCCTCGGCGCCGTAGCCGATCGACAACTTGTTCTCCGCCGCCGCGATCCCCAGCGACCCGATCATCATCGTCGCCAGCGCATTCGCGAATTTCGATTTGAACATCGAACCTTCGCACGCCACCACACCATGATGTTTTGGCACTTCATTCGCCAGGAAGGGAGGAAAAATATCCGGCAGTCGCACTTGCGATGTTCCTTCGAAATATCCGCGCGACCGGTCAAAATTAAATGTCATCATGCTCAGTTCGACGTTCTCAGGCCCAAGAATGCGCCGGATCTGCCGCAGCATTTCTTCCACGCGCACATCCGATCCCGTATTGCGCGTCCCGTTGTAGCCTGCAAACAACAGCTTCAGCTTCTCGCCCGGCTGCCATGGCTCCCCCTTGCCCAGCATCCATTGAATTTTCTTACCCTCGATGATGCTCGATACCCACGCTTCCAGAACGAAGTCCATCATGCGGCAGACCCTCCCGCCCTTGTGCTCTCCGGCCAGGCTTGATACGGGTATTCAAAATTGTGCTCGCGGCTGAACCGGAGCAGCGGAAAACTGTATCGCGAAAACGGCGTCGGCTTGCGTCCTATTTCCGTTGTGACCCGCGTGTTGTCGAACACCGTGTTCCAGGTCAAGTACGGCAGGAAGAC